>NZ_JBHTGY010000037.1:0-208511 GCF_042676305.1 Paenibacillus sp. GCM10027630
CTCGCCTGTTTCATACACCATTTTCGCTTTCTCCAGAGCCTGGTTCTCCTTGTCCATGTTCGACACGTTCTCCTGCCTCCCTTTGTTTTAGGAAATTTTGTTTCCCTCTTACTATATTACGTCTGTCTGTCCTCAACACAATTCTAATCTATTTCAACTACCCTTACAGAACGGCTGCTAAGTTACAACAACATCCTGTTTTGGGTTAAACTGCCAGTTAGCTTAACGCGACCGTTAAATCATATCGGAAATCGGATCAAGTTCTTGACATTGCCGATTGACACTGCTGAGAACACACCCATAGAAAAACTCACATGCAAATATGCAATATTGGTGAAGAACTGAGACTAACTAACTCTGGAAAAAAACAATGTATTAGGCTGGATGTGTTGATCCCACGCGAGTTTTCGAATTAAAAATCTCATCAGATTTCGTAAATTAAGTATTAAGAAAAGCGCATATTTCTAATAGAGATCTACAATAGCTTATGTCATCTCCCATGACCCATTTGTCAAGCTTGCTAGGATCAATTAACGAAAATCCTAAAAAAAGCGATGCTCGACATCCCCGACAACCACATTTACCGACGCACGCTCAGGATCTACGTGCGTCGGTAAATGGAACAGCAGGATCGCTTGGAAGATGAAATATGAGAAGCAGAGATGCTGCGCTCCCTTTAGACCAAACATGGCTTATAGATTTACATTAACTGCTCGGCTGAAACGTCTAGCCTGACCAAAGCTACTGACGCCTTAGGAATTGTCACCGTAAGCTCCGAGCCTGCTGCCGATAAAGGCTGTTCCATCGGCGTAACCTTGTATGGCTCATCAAAGCTGTTGCCATCCTTGTGGCTGGATGAAGACAATACGACCATTGTCCCTGTGCCTGCATACTGGCCACCGTGCAGATTAAGCTTAACCTCCTGATCCTCCTCGACGGCTAAGTTCGCAAGTGTAACCGCCAGTATGCCGTCTTTGACCGATGCCGAGCAGGAGATGCTTGGAACGTAATGCGTCTCACTTTCTATTGTATAGGTGATGTCACTGCAATCGACTGCCGTTTTAAGGCTCATTCCATTCTGGTGAATTTTATACATATCGAACACGTAGTAGCTTGTAGTGGCCACACATTTGTCACCCTTGGCAAGAAACAGGGAATGGATACAGTTTACAAGTTGCGCCACGTTGGCCATGACAACCTTATCGCAGTGATTGTTGAAAATGTTCAAGGAAAGTGCCGCCAGAACCGCTTCTCGCATCGTACTCGGCTGCTCAAACAAGTATTTGCCCGGTAGTGGATGCCTGCCGTTCTGCAAATGCCACACCCCCCACTCATCGACGATGAGTCCAATGGATGCTCCGGGCATTGCAGCTTGAATCATGTCAAACTGGGATTGGATAAACGGCTCCATCTCCAGCCCGACACGCATCATTTCATACCACTGTGCATCGGTATATTCCAACTCCGAGCCCATTTTTCCCGTATTGGTCACATAGTAGTGAAGAGAATATCCAAACATGGGAGAAACCCGCCCCACTGTATACATCTCCTTATACTTGTCAAAAAACTTTTCCGTCCACTCCGGAATATTTTCGTACGGCCCGCATGCTATGTAATGAAGCTCCGGTCCGACACTTTTGCTGATAATACCGTACTTTCGGTAAATATGGCAGTAATCCTCGGGTGTCATGCAGCCGCCACCACCCCAATTTTCGTTGCCTAGCCCCCAGTATTTGACGTTGAACGGCTCCGGGCTTCCGTTCTTTTCACGTTCCATCGCTAGTGTGGTTGTTCCCCTCGGCATATTGCAGTATTCAATCCAGTTTCTGGCTTCCAATACAGTTGTTGTCGTAGCGTTTACCGCAAAATACGGCTCAGCATTCACAAGCCTACAAAACTCGATAAACTCATGAGTGCCGATCTGGTTCGATTCGAACTTTCCGTCGTTCATATACCACCAATTCACGGTTGTCGGACGCTGCTCTTTCGGACCGATCCCGTCTCTCCAGTTGTACGTCTCCGCAAAGCAGCCACCCGGCCAGCGGATAACAGAAGGTTGTATGGCCTTCAATTTCTCAATAAGCTCTTTTCTGAAGCCTTGGATATGAGCGACTTCGGAGTTCTCGCCTACCCAGATTCCATCGTATACGACTCCGCCTAAATGCTCTACGAAGTGTCCGTAAATGTCGGGATTAATGAGCCCTATCTCTTCTCCCAGCCTAATGTCAATTTTAGTCATCCTCATTCTCCTGCCCTTACCATTTGGGAGTCAAAGGATAGGGGCATCCCCTATCCTTTATTTTAGTCCGAATTTGCACAAAACAGCCGCAATATTTGCACGTCCCTCCGAGTGTATAACCTGTGCAACTGACACATTGAGCAAGGCGCCTGGTGCTTGTTTCCTCGTCGGCAAGCTCTACATGCCGAGAATCGCTCAGCATTTGCAGCATAGCCTTTATTTTCTCCGGTGTGACATGTATCGTTTCCGAACAATCCTTGCATGGCCCCTGTCTTGTCATCGGGGTACCTCCCTCGCGATTAAGAGATCGTCAGCACGACAACAGACATCGGTGGAATATCCGCATGGAATCCTTCTTCGTTCAACTGTACGCCCGTGAACAGCTCCGGCTTGACATCATTCGGATGTTCAAACGTATTATGGCTGTTCATCTTGGATGAGACCAGTATTCTACCCGTAACCTGCTTGCCGACGAATCCTTCCGTATAGCAATCCAGCGGCGCTGCCTGTTTTGGGTCCGTATTGCAGATGGTTATATTTAGCTTGCCTGCCGCATCCATGGAAGCGGACACGCTTAGCTGCGGTAGTTCTTCCCCATTGAACGTGTAGGTACCGCACTGAATCTCGATCGGCTGCATAACGGCATCCATGTGTACCTTAAACATTTCAAACACATGATAGGTAGGGGTCAGGATCATTTTTTCCCCTTCCGTTAAAATAACGGCCTGCAGCACATTGATCGTCTGAGCAATATTCGCCATTCTTACACGGTCACAGTGATTGTTGAAAATATTCAGGCTAATCGCCGCAGAAACCGCGTCTCTCATCGTATTTTGCTGATACAGAAAGCCGGGATTCGTGCCTGGTTCAACGTCGAACCATGTACCCCATTCGTCGATGATCAGCGCCACCTTCTTCTCGGGATCATATTTATCCATGATTGCCGAGTGCTTCACCACAAGCTCCTCTGTAAAATAGGCCGCCTTCATTATGCCAAACCATTCGCTTTCGTCGAAGTCGACGGCTTGTCCTCTCACCGCATCCGGTTTTTTCAAATAAATTCGGTTGCCGTCGGGATTTTCGATAACGATGCTGTGATCTCTTAACCTCGTGTAATAATGGAGCGCCAGTCCGTCCATGAAAGGTCCCGCTTCCCGCATGAGCACCTCCGTCCAGTGGTAATTGTCCCCCCTCGGACCAGCAGCGATTTTATAGATGGCATTATCTCCATAATCCCTTACATACGTGCTGTATTGCCGGTAAAGATCCGCATAATATTCCGCTCTCATTCGGCCGCCACAGCCCCAGTTTTCGTTGCCTATACCGAAATATGTCAGCTTCCAAGGCTTTTCTCTTCCGTTTGCTTGCCGCAGGTTCGCCATCGGCGATTCACCGTCGAAGGTCATATATTCGACCCACTGTTGCATCTCATAAACCGTTCCGCTTCCGACATTCCCGCAAATATACGGCTCGGTCTCCAGCAATTCGCACAAATCGAAAAATTCGTGGGTACCGAAATGGTTATTCTCAACGACGCCACCCCAATGGTTGTTAATCATTCGAGCTCTCGATTCCTGAGGCCCAATGCCTTCCTTCCAATGATATTCATCGGCGAAACACCCACCCGGCCAACGCAGCATCGGAATGTTCAAACCCTTCAAAGCCTGAACAACATCATTTCGGATTCCTCGCGTATTGGGAATACCGGAATCCTCGCCGACCCAAATCCCCTCATATATACAACGTCCCAGATGCTCGGCAAAGTGTCCGTAAATGTTTCGATCTATTTTGTGAACCGCCGCTTGCGTATTGATTTTAATGCTGCTTTTCATATTGTCAGCCTCCTGATTGAAATAATTTATGGTGGTTTAGCCTTTAACGCCGCCAGTGGACAAGCCTGAAATAAAAGCCTTCTGATTTAACAGGAACAAAATAATAATAGGAATGATCGCGAGCACGGCTCCGGCAATCAGCATGTCATAATTGTTGCCGTAAGGCGACATCAGTGAAGCAAGACCTATTGGAATCGTAAACATCGTATTGGTACGGAGCACGATCAAAGGCCATATAAAGCTGTTCCAGTTCTGCATTGCCAGCAGTATTCCCATTGCACCGAACGCTGGTTGCATCAAGGGAGCCATAATTCGGAAAAATATACCGAACTCCGAGCATCCATCGATCCTTCCCGCATCCATAAAGTCCTTGGAAATGCCCGTTACGTACTGCCGGAAGAAAAAGATCGCCATAGGCGAAACGACAAACGGCAAGATAACTCCATAATACGTATTGATTATGCCCATCTTCACCGTGAGCTTATAGAGAGGCAGCATCAAAATTTCAAGTGGTACCATCATAACAAACAGCACCAGCATAAAAATCAAGTTTTTCCCCTTGAAGTTATATGCCCCTAAGCCGTAGCCAACCAATGAGGAAAGCAACAGAGAGAATACGGTATGAAGAGCAGTTATGCCAAGACTATTTCTGTACCAGTACAAATAAACGCTACCCTTGCCTGAGAATAAAAGCTTATAGTTGTCAAGATTCATCAGGCTCGGGATAATCCTGAAATCCATACCGCTTCGGAATAGCTCCTTGGAGCTCTTAAAAGATGCCATAAACATGTAGTAGAGAGGAAATAGGACAATAAAGCATACGATGAGGAAGAAAGTAATCATTAATACCATTAACAACTTCCTTCTAGTATTAGTATTCACCGTCATTCACTCTCCTTCTTAAACAGTCCGAACATTTTCAACTGTACCAAATTAACCGTCAGTACGATCAGGAGCAAGGTAATGCCAATTGCGGACCCCATCCCCATATCATTTCGTTGAAATGCTTGCTGGTAAATAAACCTGACGATGGTAAGCCCGATATCTCCCGGCATGCCTTCGTTCCAGAACACATAGCTTTCTCCGAACATTCTGTATCCTTCAAAGATGCCTATCGTCAAGGTGTAGATGATAATGGGCTTTAAGAGCGGTAGCGTTATCCAGTAAAACTTGGAAAACACACTGGCTCCGTCCATTTCAGCCGATTCGTATAATTCCTCAGGGATGCTTTGAAGACCGGCCAGGTAATATACCATATTAATACCGGCAGTTCTCCATGTATTGAGAATGACCATCAGCATCATTCCCGTACTATAGTTAAGAATCCAATTTTGGGGAGAAATACCGAACTTGGCGATAACGGAATTAATGAATGCCGTATCTGCTTCACCAAACATAAGCCTGAAGGAAACACCGGCTACGATTACGGAGGTTAATGCCGGGATGAAAATGATCGACTTAAACAATGTTTTTCCTTTGGTCAATTTGGAATTCAGAAAAACGGCGAACACAATCGGGATCGGGATTAATAACAGAAGCGATAAAATCGTGTAGATCGTATTCGTTTTCAAAGCATTGAAAAAATGCTCGTCAAACATTCTTCGGTAGTTATCGAGACCTATAAATTTGCTGCTGTTAAGCCCGTGCACCTCTTGAAAGCTCATGCTGATCGTAGACGCTGTAGGGTACAAAAAAAAGATGAGAAACGATAAAAGAAATGGCGCTACAAAGAGATAAGGGGCAAACTTTTCCGAAAAAAATATTCTTTTCAAACTGAATGCTTTGTTTGACCTGGGCTTTTGGCCATAAACCTGTCGAACGGCTTCTTTATTCAAATACTTCATCTCCATAAGCATGACGGCTGTTGAAAGCGATTGCAAACTTCCGTTTCTGCAGCCGTCAGCAATATAATCTGCCTGCTACTTCTTCTGTTTGCGGAGCTCGGCTGCAGCAGCTTTTAATGCCTGTTCGGGAGTTTGTGATTGATCCTTCAACGACTTGAACATGACATTGGAATTGACCAAGTCCTGGGAAGCGGAGCTTAGCTCGCTCATATTCGGCGATTTGATCTCATCCTTCATGCCCAGAAGTACATTGAATATGACCTCATTGCTGAAATAGGGGTCGGGCTTCTGCAACTCCGGATTATTCCAGACATCCCATCTGATCGGATCGAACTTCAACTCCTGCCAAATCCTCACATTCGATTCCTTGGTCAGCTTCGCATACGCAAGGAACTTTGTGGCTGCGTCCTGGTTTTTGCTCTGCTTCGTAACGGCCGTGCCGGTTCCTCCCATACCTGCGGATCTTACGTTGCCATTTTCCCAAACAGGCATCGGTCGAACCAAAATTTTCCCCTTCAAATCAGGCATGTATTCCAAAAATCTGCTCATGTACCACATCGGCATGATCAGAGAAGCCGCTCCTCCCTTGTTCATAAATGTAAAAAATTCCTCCGCTCCAGTATTGCCACCCGGCATCGGGACTGCGATTTTGTCCTTATCTATCATATCCTTCATCGCCTGCAGCGTCTTGATATTGATTTCGTTGTCAAGCGTAACATCGCCCTTTTTATCCAAATAGTCGGATCCTCGCTGAATGATCATAGGCCAGAATGGTCTTTGACCTGTTACCTCGAAGGAGGTCATCGGCTTGCCGGTTGCAACCAGCACCTTTTTGCCGGCTTCGATATAATCGTTCCAGGTTTTTATGGTATCCGCATTTACGCCAGCCTTATCCAGAAGCTCCTTGTTGTAATACACGACTGTAGCGCCGACATGGAAATCGATCCCGTAATACTTTCCGTTTTTACTGTAAATATCGAATCGGGATTGAATGAACTTATCTTTCTCAGGCTCGATAATGTTGTTCAATTCTACCAGCTGGATATCGCCTTTAAGAAAGTTTTGAAAATAGTTAATGTTGATATCGCTAATGTCCGGTGCTCCTACTCCGGATTGAAGGGCGATGAGCAGCTTATTGTGCATTTCCGCATTGGGATACGTGTCAATCGTCAGTTCAATCGGCTGATTGGGATTACTTTTATTCCAAAGCTCCGCCGTTTTTTCATAATACTTCTTATGAAGCTCCTGGAAGGTCCACAATGACAGCTTAACCGGTTTCGGCGCACCCGGATTACTGTCCTTGGCCTGATTGGCCCCGTCACTGCTGCAGCCCGACAGAATGGTTGTCAACAGAACTGCGGATACAGCTGCAATAGAAGTTGCTTTTCTCATAGAATCGTTCCCCCTTAAAAAAGATGTTGTTAAGTAAACGAAATACGTTTGTTTACCTGTAACTAATTATAAAAACAAACATCACTTTGCCGAACTCCATTTTTTTATAAAAAACTATAAATTTTTGATAAATGAATCGATCCCGTCTATTTCTGCTTCACTTCCTACAGCTCTGCTCATATTCAAGGGGTGTCATGCCCGTTACTTCCCTAAACACTTTAAAGAAATAATTATAGTTATTAAACCCGACACTGCTGACAATTTCCTTTAGCTTAAGCTCGCCGTTCTCGATGCACTGTTTAGCATACTCTACCCTGACATGATTCAAATATTCAGCAAAGCCTATTCGGCATTCTTCCTTAAACAGTCTGCTGATATAGGAGCTGCTTGCACCCGCGAAATCAGCGACATCCTTCAAGGAAAAGTCGCTGCTGTAGTTGCGATGTATATACTCGACAGCTTTCTTCGTTATATTGCTTAGTCCACTCTCTAATTTCATTAGCCTTAGCATCGATATCAGTTTATCGTATAAATTCACGACCCAAGCTTTAATATCCATAAGGGTTTCGTACTTCTGTATCAGATTGTAAGGAATGTCCTCTGCCGTATACAGCCTGGCTATCTCGATTCCCGTGTCCTTGCAAATTTTGTTTACAATATTGATCAATTCGGCACATATCATCTGGGTAGATTTGCTACCCAGCCTCATACTCGAGATCTTGCCAAAAATGTCATCCAACCTGCTTTTCACCTCCTTCTCATCTTGGTTTTTTAAGGCTGCATATATGGCTTTTTCATCTTTTATATCCAAACAGAAAAAGCTTTCGTCCTTTTTATGAGGGGTACTCTCGATAAAAATACTGTTTTTTCCTTTGTAAAACTTGTCCCTCAATACGGTCTCCGCGTGGTTGTAAGCCTGAGGCAGTTTGGTCAATTCCGTGCAAACCTTGCTTACGCCGAAACATGCCGTTATATTCAAATATTTTTTAATTTCCGATCTCACTCGGTTTAGAATCGTATACAAGGTATTGTAGATATACATCGTGCTCTTCAACGGACCTAATGAGAAAATAATCGCAAACTTTCCTTTTGCCATATGCACGATGACGGATTTTTCCCAATCCTTTAGAATTTCCTTCGATATCTCCATGAAGGTGTGGAGAACTACGTCCACTTCTTGAGAAGAAAATTTTTCTTCAAGCAATCGAAAATCATCAATTTCGGCTATCGTCACCATTAAGTTTTCCGTCTCCAGCTTCACATCAAGAGCATGCAGCCTCCCTGTGATTTCCTCCACATCCGACAAGCTCCCCTCCAGCAGCTTCTGGATAAACGTTTGACGCAAAACAGCCTTGCTGGTCGTCAGCTCCTTATCGATATTGCTCTGTCTGTCGCGTTCATTCCAATACGAATGAATAGAGTTCCGAGCCGTATTCAAAATATTCAATAAAAATGACGCATCCAAACGATGCTTTAGCACGTAGTCCATAGCGCCATTCTTCATGCTTTGTCGTACATAATCGAAATCGTCATAAGCACTCAGTGCAATAATACTGATCTGCGGGAAGTTTTTTTCCAAATATTCGATCAATCCGATGCCGTTTAATCCAGGCATATTGATATCGGTAATGATAATATCGGGAGTTTCTTTCTCAATAAGCTGGATGGCATGGTTTCCGTTATGGGCATCCTCCATTATATAAAACCCCGCGCTCTCCCAATGAATCATCGTCTTCAAAACGGTTCTGGAAACCGCATCGTCATCAACTATGAGCACCTTCAGCATCTTTGACATCGTCTTCGCCTCCTGCGGTAGGAATTGTTATTTCAACAGTCGTAAACAGATTTGGCACGCAATGAATCGATAGTCCGAATTTTTCACCGAAGTACAGCTTTATTCTTTCGTCAACATTCCGAATCCCTATACCGCTGAATCTAGATTGATTAATCGTTGTTGTTTGCTGCAGCAGACTATTTAACGTATGTTCGTCCATCCCGACACCATTATCGGTAATCGTAATTTTTAATTCATTTTGAACCCGGTAACCTTTTATAATAATCAAGCCCTGTCCTTCCATAGGCTCAATTCCATGCAGCAGGCAATTTTCCACAATCGGCTGCAAAGCGAACTTCAAAATATGACAATCCAGAATATCCTCCTCAATCTCAAAATGCACCATGAACTTGTCATAATACCGGTAAGCCATAATGTTTAAATAGTTTTTGACATATTCGATCTCCTCTCTAATACTGATCAGCTCGCTACCTTTTCCCATACATCCGTGCAGCAAGCTGATCAAGGAAGTGATGAGGTTGGATATGTTGTTGGCCTTCTGTACATTAGCCAGCCATCTGACGGTATTCAAGGAATTCGATAAAAAATGCGGATTGATCTGTGCTTGTAACGATTTTAGTTCTGCAAGCCTTTTCAATTTTTCCTTCATTTTGACTTCATCAATCAAATATTGCAGCTCACTGACCATTTGATTGAAGTTTGTCGTTACTTTCCCCAATTCATCGCTGCTTCTATCGTCAATCTGGACGACTAAATTGCCCAACTTCACGTTATTCATCGAATCGATAAGACACTTTAGAGGAGAGGAGATGCTCTTGGATACGTAATAAGACAGAAGCAGCGCGAGCACAAAACAACTAATACCGAGTACCAATATATAAAAACTTATTTTTACCGATTCATGATCCAAATAAGAAAAGGGTATGGTGCTTACTACATACCAATCGGCACGTGGTATATATGTATACGCGATCAAATGACGCTTACCGGCAATCGTGGTGTTGAATGAGTATGTCTCGGTAACCCTATTCTGTTTAAGCTCATCAATCAGCGTGTCATCGGGGTAAGGCGTGGCGACCTTATGCTGCGGATTTTGACTCGATATAACGGTTCCTTTCCCGTTCACTATAAAAATATGGGAACCCGCTCCCAGAGTAATGTCTCTGAACTTATTGAATATATACTTCACGTCAATTCTCATGATCATATACCCAATTGGAAGTCCTTCAAACGACTTAAAGCTTCTGGACAACAAAATCCCCGCTTCCCCGTAATTACTGAAACGGGAGCTTGTATTCCGTGCAAGCTCTTCATTATCCTGATTTTGAATTGACCAGACGGGAACGCCATTTTTAATTATCGTTTCTTCAAATAGTTCGTTTAGATAATCGGATTTCAAATTAAATTTGAAGCTAATATCCCCGTAGGCAATCACTTTCTCCTTGTTTCTTGTATAAACTTGAACATCAGACACACTGTGAAAAAAAGAAAATCGTTTAGCCAACATTTCCTGGATCTTGATTTGCGCCACATTCTTTTCCCATTCGCTCATTGTATTGAAGCCACCCATTATTTGTTGAACGAGATCGGAGAATGCAATGTCAACGCTGTCATTTTCAAGCTTTATAAGTTCATTTACTATATTTTCGCTGACTTGGTACATCAGTTGGATGGAGGCCGTGCTAATTTTCGTTCTTATTGCATCGCTTGATATGTAATAAGAAAATATTCCAATTATGAGCATGGGGAGCAAGGAAAGAACAGCAAAGGAGATGAGCAGCCTGTTTTGAATCTTGATCTTACGGATTAGTTGGTTGATGTTAAATGTCATAGTCTCAGTCATCCTTATGTTTAGTAGATGGGGACGGCATTACATAAGCTGAAATAACCGCTTAACGGGAACTCATTCAGGAATAACTACAGAATAGCCTGCAGCAAAACGATATGACCATCAACGGTTTAAAAAGTTTCTATCGAATTTAGCTCCCCATCTTAATAATCGCCGAACAATTACAGGGGCGTCAACTATAAGTTGTTTTAATGTCTTCTCTTGCACTTTTGCACGTTGTAGGGAAATATTGTACATAAACAGCGCCAGCAAATTTGTCTGAACCAGTTTCTCTGTCAGTTGTACGTATATCAAAAATGTGAGAAAAATGCGTAATATTTCCCTTACTAAAATAGAAGCAGATAGCGCTTTCACATTATGCTTTTTTAGTTTCATGTACATCCCCCCGATACCCAGTTTTTAAAATATCAACATAGTGGTGCTGTATATGTTTCATTATAGGAGCCGCGCAGGAGTCAAACAATGTGCAGCTCTTTACTTTACTTACCAATTGTTGTCATAAAGTAAGCGTTATCAATGTGAAGGGCCGTACCAAAAAGTAGTTAATTACTTTTGGTACGGCCTTATTTTTCAAGCCTTTCTCATCCTGATGCCCATATATTGCTTACCCGGTAGCTCAATCTTGAACATACTTTTATAAATGCCCTCTAGCTAAACTGCCCTTCATCGAAATCAAAAAAAGAGCTGCATCAAATCAGCTCTGCATAATATGTAGATCCCCTTATATTAATAAATTTACCTTAAACTAAGGTCTTGATAATTTTTAATCTAAAACTTAATTATTTGAGGACACCGGGCTTTTAGTTAACATGGACGCCGACCTTTGTCCGTAAAACGACACGATTTTATCCTCGTAGCAATCTGCTACCGGGGGCATCAAAACGCAGAGGGCCTCTTACTTTTAAGCCATACTTGCCAGATGCTCCTCAAGAGATCCACCGCTACATGTAATGGAGTCCATGATGAAATAATTAACGAGACAGTGGGATAGTGCATCTTCTTGCTCCCAGAACTTTTTACTTGACCAGTCCAAGCAGATCCCCCCTAAAAATGTCAAATCATCATCAAATCTTTAACCTCTTTCTAGCAAAAATGGAATTCACTTATGAGCTAGTTAATTATGCTGTCATAGTTAAAAAACTATTTAGTTAAGGGAAGGTCGGCTTATTTGGAAATGGAAAGGACAGTTAAACCCAGTTCAGACATTGTCATAGAGGGTTATTTAGATACATTCTCCATTGTGAATCGAATATCTGAAGAAGTAACAAAAAGGTTATCTTTACTCAACTAACCGTTTCCTGTTTTGGCCAACACTCGCCCTCCGCGTTCGCGCTACCATCGTGTCCCATTCCGTTTCTAAAATTTATTCAAATTTAGGATATATCAAATTTTATAGCGATTTACATCCTTTCAATAAGATTGCATAATGATGTATTATAAAGTATGCATATTTATATCATATACTTACCAAAAGGAGAGTGTAACTTGTGCGCGAAACCTATATTCCAACTGGCGTGAAACTAAAAGAAACTGGCTTTGGATACACGTTGTCCTTAATAGGCGGTAAATATAAAATGATCATTATGTATTGGCTGTCTGAAAATAAGGTAATGCGGTTTAATGAGCTGAAGCGATGTATCGGTACCATTTCCTTTAAAACGCAAAGCATCATGTTAAAAGAGCTGGAGGCAGATGGGCTTATCATACGCAAGGAATTTCCCCAAATACCTCCAAAAGTTGAATATTCATTATCTGAACGTGGTCTTTCTCTCATTCCATTGTTAAATATGATGTGCGAGTGGGGAGAGAAAAACAGTTCGCCAGCTCTGGAGGCTGTACAGCGGTAGGCATAGTTGTTATGTTTATATTACAAAGAAGTATCTCCTGAACAGGGAAATACTTCTTTTTTATAGCAGTCTTAATAAAGCTAACTACTACAGATTGTCAAGAAAACTCAAATAATTTAGTGTGCTTTTTTCCAATTCGCTTATAGACGGCTCATTTTCTGTATCAGGCACATTTTCACCAGGCTCGTTTTCCGTACCATAATACGCAAAAAACGAACGATAATTTGCATTGCAGTATAGGAAGGTAGTTTCAAAAGGAGATAATAAATAATCAAGTACATAGTGATATCTTCCATCTTCACTATAATCTTCTTTTTTACTTCCGGCAGATACAGCTAAAGCAGCTTTGCGATTCTTTAATTTATCTCCTCCATTTGAACCATGAGCCCACCCATAAGTTAAAACATCGTCAAGCCATTTTTTAAGGAGAGGCGGACAATTAAACCAATATATAGGGAACTGCAAAACAAGATTACCATGTGATTCAACCAATTTTTGTTCTTTTTTCACGTCTATGCTTCCATCAGGGTAAGCCTTATGCAATTCGTGAACAGTATACTTTTCAGGATATTTTTTGAGTTCTTCTACCCATCGCTTATTAATTACGGATGTTTCTATGCTTGGGTGTGTCACGACAACAAGAGTTTTCAAAGATTTGTCCTCCTTATTTCTTATATAGCCTCTCGGCATTCGCCGAGGCAGACGGTGCAAGGGTTTCCTTGAACCGTTAAACTTGCTTCCCTCCTACTTTTCAGTAGGAGTTTTTTATTTTTCAGCTCAATGAACTGGGAAATAAAAATCACAATTTCGTACTTTAAAACACAAAAATTCACTTGACTTTTCTAAAGTGCCCAAGAAATTGCACCAGAAGGGGCTTTCCTTCCCTTACTACCAATAGATAGGTGATTCAATTGAAACCAGCGGTAATTTCTCACAGAGCGTTTCAGAAACAGGCCTTGTCTTTACTCAAAAAATGTTATGCTCCACCGACTGCCATCCTCGTTAAAGCAGATTGGCATCTCATCTACAAATTTCTCATTACCGACCTTTCCTATGCCACGACCATGCTCATGGATTCCTACAGTCCGAAAGGTCCTAAACCTCGTGCCCCCGCCTCTAAGCTACGTTCTTACTTGCTCTTCCTTATGACCAAGCCGGAAGTCGGCATCACCGAATGGATCAATGAAATGAAGCGATATCTGCTCTACGCTATTCTTAGTGGTTTTGATCCCGGTGATGTTCCCGGTGTCGGTACGTTTCATGATTTTCTTTCTCGATTCTGGGCTGCCGACGATAACAATCTCAAACCTAAGGTCTTACCCCGCAAGCACAAACCCAAGAAAGGAAAAAAGAAAGGCGAGAAAGCCCAACCACCTCTCCTGGCAAGGTACAACGACTCGTTGACCGGATTCTTAAGCAAGGTATGACGGCCAAAATCCAGCCTATGGATCGATTGTTTGAATTCTTCCAGTCCCAGTTTCTTGCTGTTTCTACAAGCTTAGGCTTGCTGGGGGACACAGCCGGATTCGATGTGGCTGGCGACGGCACTCCGGTCGAAACGGCCGCCTGGCCCCACAGCAAACCAACTTGTGATTGCCATGCCCGCGGCCTTACGAAATGCAACCATCCACGCGCTTATTCTCAACCAGATTGCAACTCTGGTTGGGATAGCTCTCGCGAAAAGTACTACAACGGATACCATCTGTACATGCTTACCGCTGCAAACAGCAAACATGATCTGCCACTGTATCCTAGGCTTCAACCCGCGTCACGCCATGATTCGGTCAGCTTTGTCGTCAGTACGGTCGAATTCTCGCAACGTTTTACCTTGGGCACGGTAGAAAAAATGCTTGCAGGCAAGAAAATGTAACCCTACGGCTTCGACCATGCCCAGAAGCGGCATAAGTGGATCTGCCCAATGATGCAAAACAGAACGACAAACACTTTCTTTACACCTTGCTCTGATGCCAAATACGGCCGAACCTTCCATACCTGCAAGATGTGGTACATCCGTCTTTACGGCATTATGATGTGCCAGCACATGGATGCTTGGTATCTTCATAAGCGTGAGGAACTTGAGACCAAACAGCACGATTTATTGCCTCAAATAGCTTAACTCGCATAGCCTCCCGGCAAATCTGCGACGGGCTTTTTTAACCTACGCGGAAGGTCGCATTGGAGGCGAGCAAGGTTTCCTTCAACATTAAGCGCCGTACTACTTTCAAAAAAGCACCGTTTTCTGGTATTGCAACGGGCTCAACGAAGTGACGAGCTTGAAATGTTTATGAAACGCCGACGTGCTTATGTTTACGGACTTTGCAAGCTGCCCGATCACGAGCGGACGGTCGTATTGCTTGTTAATCAACTGGATTGCTTGAATGATTTTGTGCGCGTTGACTTTTGCAGTTGGTTAAGCACCAATCTTTTAGATATTAGTTTCTTCTATATCTTTCTAAGTTCTGCTGGAGTTTTAGAGCGGGTTACTCGTAAATATACCATAACGGTTGTTGCAGCGATGGCAACAACCGCAGCTCCAATCCAACTAATCAAAGCTAAGGAAGCTTGTTCCACGACAACGCCTCCAATTCCTGCACCAGCACCCATAGCAAGCTGTAAAACTGAAGTATTCATACTAACCATAATGCCTGAAGCCGCCGGAGCAAGCGTCATTAAGTGATATTGCTGAGTTGGACTTGTTGACCAAGCGGAGAGAGCCCAAAATATGAGCACAAGGAAAGCGATAGCAGGCCATTGGGCTGATAATGACAGTAGAACTAAGGCTACTGCATGCAGTACCATACTGACAAATAAAGTACGAGGGAATCCCCATTTATCTGTACTATAGCCGCCAAACTTTGAGCCGAATAAGCTGGCAATCCCGAAAGCGAATAAAGCAATGATGACTGTTTTACTGTTCATCCCTGTAACCGACAGTAGGAAGGGAGAAATGTAGGTGTAGACAATAGAATAACCAGAAATCCATAAGAAAGTGATCATTAGGGCTGCCATTATTTTCGGTTGCTTAATTAAAGCAAGCTGTTTGCGCAAGGGAACCGATTCATCGCCATTTGAGCGTGGGATGACTAAGAGTATAACGATCATCGCAAGAATACTAAGTGCACCGATTCCTCCGAAGATTAATCTCCAATCATAAACGGAAGCAATAACTCTGCCTAGCGGAACACCGATAATCAACGAGGTGCTAAAGCCCATAAGGAGCGTTGCAATTGCACTTCCTTGTTTATCAGGTGGAGTCATCTTGGTAGCGACAGTAAAGGAGGTTACAACGAATACTCCCATGCTTAGTGCAAGAATAACGCGTGAGACTATAAGAAATCCAAAGCCAGGTAAAACCACGGCGATAATATTTCCAATCACAAATACGCCAAGTGAATAAACTAAAAGCTTGCGCTGCTCCATTCGTGCTGTAAATGCGATAAGGAAAGGTGTTCCAAAAGCATAGGCGAGTGAAAAAACAGTAATGAGCTGACCAGCAGCAGCGACGGAGACATTAACGTCTCTTGCAACTGTGTCAAGAATCCCTGCTATGATATACTCGGATGTTCCAACCAAAAAGCTAACAGCGGCTAATAAGTAAACTTTCCAGACATTTGACATATAATTATCCCTCTTTCTTAAGTTTCAATATTTCTAGGTGTATAGAAATTATTTATTTCATTCTTTGAGTATAAAGATTGTACTATAAATATGTAAGTACGCACTTTTAGTACAGGTACTGTCATAAAGGTGAGTGTTACCCTGAGCATATTAAATTTTGTTAACACCGTATTATGATTATTAAACTCCCTCGGGGAACTATAGTTCAACAATCGAAAGGGCTGCCGCGTGCAGCCCTTCGCTCAGCTAACAGGCAGCATAGTTTATTAATCTAAGATTGTTGTTGAAGTGATAAAAGTTCTTACCTAAGCACTGACGGTTGCTGTCCCGGCATACCGATTGCTGAATCCATACTTTATGAATCTCAAAACCAATGAAAAGGGATCCCGGTTCAAAATTGATTTATTCGCGACAAAAAAACGTGGACACTCATGAGGTGTCCACGTTTCTCATTGGAAATTTTAAAGCACGGATTACTTGGTACTTGGGGTTGATGACTTCAGTTGGTCGATTTGAAGTTGGCCTTTCCAGCTTCCCTTAGTCCCACCGATGCGATTCACATTGACTTGCAATACCATCTCTTGCGGCAGCTTATGACCAACCGTCATGAACGCGATTACCCCCTCTGGCTCGCCTTGATCTGCGACCCCTGTATCCAATTTATTACCTTTGGAATCCGTAAGGTAGAACGGCAGATTATCAGCGTTAGGAGTACCAAAATTTATGAACGTGCACAAGCCATACAAGCTTCCTTACAAAGATGCTTGAGTAAAAAAAGAGCCTAATTTACTTCAATGTGTTGTCAGAATATTAAGCAAAATTGAAGAATTAAAACCTAGTTATACAGATTCTCCCTTACTTATACCTACTTAATATTTCTTCTGGAATATGACAATAATCATTTGGACATCTAGCTAATCTAGCTTGATGTTCTTCTGCACTTCTCACGTAGTTTGTGAGAGGTAATACTTCAACAACTATAAGGTCATAATCATTTCTCTCACTAAGAAACGCCCTCGCCTCTTTTAAGTGTTCAGGCTTTTCACTGTACACTCCTGTTCTGTATTTCTCGCCAACATCCTGTCCTTGTTTATTTAAACTGTATGGATCAATGATTTCAAATAAATACCCCATTAATTCCCTGATCGTTACAACTGTCGGATCAAATCCTGTTTTTACACATTCGGCGTACCCATCATAATCACCCTCAAGTGTGTGACTTGTTCCATTAGCTCTTCCTGCTTCTGTAAACTTAACTCCAGGTAAAGTTTTTATAAAAGCTTGTACTCCCCATAAACATCCACCTGCAAAATATACTACTTCCATATTGACTCTCCTCTTCGTTTAAAAAACCAAAAAATTCATTCGGATCCTTGGCTATACTATACAAAAAATGAAAGTACTAAAGGAAGCAGTGACTTCCTGTGTAAGTACATTTTAACTATCGTGTCCGTTAGTTTAATCCTGAAATTTCTCTGCTAGACCGAGAGCAGAATGGCCTTAATCGTGAATCATCATATGATTGCCAACAATGATTAATAATTCAAACGCTCTGTAATCTCTGCAATACCTCTAGTGCTGTTAGGTGTACTTCTTCAAGTACTTCCCCTTTTGTAGGTTCGAAAGCAATTCTTCTAGTCTCTTCTTCAAAGTTCTTAATCAAATCTAGTGGTAATTCTAATACAAAAAAACGTAAACACCATTCTTTCCATATGTCATCGTGACCTCTCAGCACTCCAAATACATAGGGTATTGTTTGATGTGGAACTGTTAAAAGCAATTTTGAAATGGCTTCAGCAATTGGCCAGTTCATATCCTGTAACCACTCCAAGAGATCAGGTATGATTTTTTCTAGCTCTTTCTTATCCAAAACTTCTAGAGCATTTACTCTTTCAAAATCATGTTTATCTCGTGGTAGAAGATCATTTGAATTTTTCATTTATCTTCGTCCTTTTTATAGTTCTGCAATCATTCCTGGTAACGATGATGTTAGTAATTAATCCATCTCAAAATGTATTCGAGAAACGATTGAGCAATCCTGCCCATTGCCCATTACTTCAACGAGAGCGGCTGCCGATCGTTTGGCCGGCTGCCGTCATGTCTGATTGAAATTCTTATTTGTTGCTTATTAGAGGTATTTATACGATAATTTATTTGTATTTCACAGAGCTTTTCTAAGGAGAGGATTTCATGCAAAATCCAAATACATTCTTCCGTTAGTTGCGATGGTGACATGGTGCAAACCATAATCTAGCCCCACGCAACGGGGAAGAAAATGTTTGATAAAGAAGAAATCATGGCTTGGGAATGCGAAATTGCAAGTAAAAAAAATTTTATCAAGAAAAAACGCTATAAGGACCCTCGAGCTGAGAAACTAAAAGAGGTTCGAAAAGGGCTCAAAGCCTTTCACTACGATAAAGAAATAAAATCCTGTCGTAAAGATCATTACAGGATTTACAGAAACAAAATGACTCAATTAGTCCGTTCTGAGAAATTCGATAAGATTGTCGGTTACAAAAGAACAAGCGGATGGCTGACATGGTAATACTTACGTAACAACGAACCCGGCGTGAATGCCGGGTTTTCTTTTAATTCATTGTGCAGTTAAAGCTATAGAGTCCCAGTTAGATTAATCAATTGTCAACCAAGGTTCAGTCCTCCAGATAGACTTCCTGGCATGAACATTTCAGTAGGACAATCCTTATATGTATGAGACAAAAATTCAGGCAGAATGGCTGCATCAAATTCCCATATGTCTTCTTTTTCCCCAGATATTAATGCCTCCCAAGGTCTTCCATCTGAAACTTCGTTTGTGAAAAACACTCCGCTTTCTGTAAACTCTTTTGAGAACTTTTCCATCATTGCCCATACGAGGGGTTTGTGTTCATCTTTTATCTGTCCAATTCGATTTTCAATTTCTACTGTCAAGAACAGTAAACTAACTTCTATCCAAGTGTCTTGGAGTTCTTTTATTTCCTGTGGGGTCCATGCCGTCATATATGGGCGAATATGAAGTTGGGATCCATCATTATTAAATAACTGTTCTTCAGCGTCACCACCAACCAACAGAGTGTGTAAGAGTTCCGATTCCTGATCAGTTGTGAAGTATTTAGAATCAAGTCCCAAAGAGTTTAGCACTTCTGCAAATTGCTTTACAACGTCCTTGAAATTTTCCGGGTTACTTTTGATATAAGTTTGTATCTGAGAATATTCGGACATTAGACCACCTCTTGTCTGGTTATTAATACCCCATCATTTAGTATGTTATTTCCGGGTAATCACTAAGCTATGCTGACCATTAACGTGGAAAAGGCACCCGATCAGTCTGGCCGGCTGCCTTAGTATCTTTAATTCAGTTATCGTTCTCCGTTCAACGAATCGCACTTTTTAATGATCGCAATAAGGCATTTGAATTTATGGAGTAACCCCATCTCTTTTCGATTTGTTCAATTGAGACCTTTGTTCTCCATAACCCTTCAATTGTATCAGCGGATTCATACGTAGTTGTACAATCACGAACGATATTTGTCATATATCCAAAAGAGTGCATATTGTTTATTCCGTAATCGCTATGCATTACACACTCATCTGTTTCAAATCCCATATAAAAGAGGACTCGGATCCCACTATTACGAAGAATACGGTGGAACTGTCCTTTTGAATAAATTAACATGTCTTGGCCTTGGGGCCCTACTTCTTTGGGAATCTTTATTTGTGAGTACACTTCTGCCTGTTGGCTTGACCAGGGAAGGTTAAAGACATCATCCGAATGTCTTGCCATCCAACTTTTTCTCCATTCTAAATCGGGGAATGTACTACTTTCTCCAACCTCTACATTTTCTCCTATCACAATTGGATTGAGTGCATTCTTCCGTTCTTCCTCCGTTGTAGAACCAATCCATTGGGGATAATCCATTAAAAATGTAGCATGGTTACAATAGAATATTTGAATACCTAATTGTCGCAATTCATTTATGGTAGGAGCAATTTGCTTTATGATTATCTCTTTCTTCCTAAGAGCATGGGAAATTCCTCTTTCTGTACTTAATTCCCAATCTAAAGAGGCTGCCACTGGACCGTCTTTCCAGCCAAAATTCCACAAATCTACAAGTACGATACCTATCTCATTTGATTGAAATGAATAATTTGAAGAGGATCTTACAAAGCTTGATTCGGTATATGGAAATCCATTACGTGGCGACCTGAGGGTATACTCTAAATCAATTGTAAATTCCAACTAAAACACCTCCCACATGAGGTTTCGCCATTTAGAGATTGAATCCTTCTTTTTGACCACGCAAACCTGCCCATTAGCTTAACGCCCGGCAGTACATATGTATCAAATATCCTATTTGAAGAAGTAATCATCTTCATTCATTTATTAATCAACGTGGCCAAATTTGAAGTCTGGAGCCATTAGCAAGTACTGCAGCCTCTACATAACGTTTTTCATCGAGTCGAATCTCAATGCCGCCTCTTGTAAATTCAACAATTATAAATTTATCGGATTCTTGTTCAACACCTATGACAAAATCACCAATTAAGGAGCACAATGAATCTCGAAATCCCGGCTTATCAATACAGAGAGGTATTCCGTTTACAATTACAGTAGGCATTATTAATGCCGTCAGTATTGGGCCATTAAAATGCAACTGTAAATAATCTTGCACAAACTCAACAGAGAATAATTCCGTATTGACTAGACAATTTATCATGTTTCGTCCCTATATCCTTCCATTAATATAAGGTATATTTTACCATTAATAGAAATATATGAACTGTTTTTTGACATATGTAACAAATACCCTATTTTGAGAAGATGTAAAAAGGAGCTGCCATGGCAGCTCCTTGAGCGTGTTTGTATTGAGTCCTTTATTGAACCAACGTTCCCAGTTAGCTTAATAAAGCCATCAAAAATCTGCGTGCATTTCAGTGCTTAATTTCTCAAGAATTCGTGTTTCCATTATCTCAATTGCCTCGTCCCATTGGATTTTTTTCCTCACAGCTCGTTCCATTTCACTTCTAACAATATTTCCAGCCATATCCTCATATGGGCTTTGCGGATTTGCCCAACCTGCTTTTAGTCCTTGAAACACCCATTCTATGTTAGTTCCTGAGAAATTCGGATTATCCTGTCCATAATCCGCCTCGTATTTTCTGTCTGATAAGGAAGAAAATCGGCCAATTCTAGAAAGATAAAGTTGAATTTCTTCCGACACTAAATAAGATATAACCTCAAACGCCTCTTCCCTATGTTCTGAGCTAGGATGTAAGGTCAAAAACCATCCATAATCACTTAATGAAGGAACTATAAGATTATTATTAATCTGAGGGAAACTTACGGCTCCTAACTTAAATGAAAGCTTTTTGCTGAACATCTCAGGGGAGTCTATGGACATTGCAACAGTTCCATTTCGACGGAATGCCCTTCCGTATACGAATATACGTTCATCGGTATCTTGAACATTCCCCGGTATCCCATAGGCAGCTTTTATAATGTGGAAATATTCCATACAGTCACTTTCCCGAAGTTTTGGTCGGTGCGTTTCAGGATCAAGAAACCTAATTCCCAGCTGCATTTTTAATAAAGAATAATCCCCTATGTCCAATCCGTAATAAGGTATACCATCGATTGTCCCGGTTACTTTTGCTGCTAAAGTTATTACATCGTCCCACGTCATTTCATGTTCGGGGACTGGGACATTAAACTTCGCAAATATATTGTCATTATAAAAGAGTGCGTGCGTATAATTTGTTCCTGCACCAAAGGGTAGACCATATATTCGTTCTTCATTGGAAACCGACTTAAGTAAAGTTGGTATAAAGGATTGAAGTTTGACGTCAGATTTATTCAGGAAAGGTGTTAGTTCATAATCCTTTTTCTTAAAAGCCGGTTCATCACTAATATCCATTCGAATATCAAGACCTGTACTATTTTCCCAAGCTTCCCAGGCTTCCAAAGAAGTATGTCCTCTCGAGTCCTGTACATGAGAAAACATGACTTCTGGAAACTTCGACCTCAGCTTCGAAGCGATCATTGATTCAAACTCATGGTCAAACCATTTGGAACTAAAAGTAATTGTTTTCTTCAAATCAATACCTCCTATAAATTGGAAATGACATCGCCTCCATATTTTAGAACATACGTTCCTGATTGTATATAGGGTGTTATTACCTTATACCATTAAACTCTACTGCCCGTTACTTCAACGAGGCTGCTGTCGGTTGACAAGAACCTGATGTCATAAATGATAAGAACTTTATCTCATTCCCGACATTTCTAATAAAAAAAACATCGCCCCCCTGGCGATTTTAAATAGTCAACCTTTAATTCCCATGGCTACACTTAGAGGTGTGAACGATCTCATTTTTCGTAACGATTTCTTCATGCTTTTTGATCGAATTTTGCACTGAATGTCATTGATATTTATCATTCTTGCTTCTTTCTGTAAAATCACTTCTATGACTTGTTTCTTACGAACATCTGAATTGTGTTTGAAAATTACTTTGGGGTATACTCTTTTCAATCATTATCCTAACTTGATTCCAATTCGGAACACTTATCTGCTTCCCTCAGGATGTCTTTCTGATAAATCTTGTCGTAGAGTGCATGAAACCTGCGCTTCGGATTTTCCTTGGCGGCCAGATATAGCTTGTTTTGAAGTTCTTGAGCTTTTACTTTGGCGTAGTTAGCAGGTTGGACTGCATTCACTCACTCTTACCTCCTTCACTTGCTTGAACAAAGTAGGGGTTCTTCCCTCCATGAGGTTTTGTTGTCCTCACTTCATTGGTAGTACAACCCCCTCCGACTCCCTTCCCGCAGCTCGCCACTTCACCTTTTGGGCTTATAGGTCCGCTCCTTACGAAAAAAATTCCTTCGTGCGGGTTAGGGTCTCCCTAGTTCCAGGCACAACTTTCACAACATGCCGATCCCCATACACCGGAGAGTTCTTCCGCGCTGCACTTCCAAGGACTTCACGCGTTCCATGGTCTTCTCCTAACAAATCGAGGCTTGACTCTCTCTTGTCCCTTTCAGGTTCTTTTTGACGATGCGGTAGGATTCACTTCATGTTACGGCCTGCTGTTTTACTCGCTCCCCTCTCAGGGATACTTTGTCACAGGGCTCCAACCTTAGGATTTCTCCACCAGTAAGCCGCTCCTTCGGGCGCTGGCTGATCGGTATGCTCACGAGAATCGCCCATGCATTTCCACAGGCTTACGCCGTTCCTTTGATGATCTGTAATTCCCAGGTTCCTACAAAGTGGAGAAACCGCAGTGATCATCCTCCACAGATTATTATACAAACTAAAAATGCACACTTAATTCCTTCCGTTTGTCAGACATAAATATTGATGCATAGTCGCTGCTTCCAATTTATTTCCAACTACCATTTTACGAAATTTGCCGGGTGTGATTCTTAGAACTTCAACGAATACCTTACTGAAATAATGCACCGTTTCGTATCCGGACGCCTCCGCCACATCTTGCAACGTCATATCTGTAAAAGCCAGGAGATAGGCCGCCCGTTTGATTCGCTCCGAACGAACCAAAGAAGGAAAGCTTTGCCCCAACTCTACCGACAGAAGCCTGGAAAGCTGTCGATCCGATAAATGAATCGCCTGCCCTACTTCTTTTAAGGTAAGCTTATCGGAAAGATGAGCTACTATATAAGCTTTTGCGTTTTTTACCGGACTGGAAATAAAACCTACATCCGGTTCTGGTGACGTTGTTATAATTCCGCTATGCTGAGAAAATAGGGAAATCAACGAGAGTAAGAGGGCATGGGATAAACCAAATATCAATTGCGGAAATGGAATCAACCTTTCTGCTGCTTGAAGCACCAGAGATTTCCAGAGAAGTACTGGTGGCGTTTGTTCGGCATCAGGAATAAACAAATGATGATAATTCGTCAGCTTGTCTAACAGCTGAAAGACTTCACCGCACGTATCCTCTTCTATTATTTCAAAAGCAACAAACAACACCAGCATCCCTGCCTCACTTTGCAGTTGATGCATACCGCCAGGCTTGGAGCAATACAAGGTACCTCGTTGCAGCGAATAAGTCACCCCTTTATTCGTATAGCGGCCTTCCCCTTCTGCCACATAACAAATCTCGAAAAAAGGGTGCGAATGCATAACATTGCCGTGATGCTGGGGTTTACCTCCCCAATAGTGGACATAAAATGCAGCGGAATCAGCATGTAGCTTTGTCACATGCTGATTAAGATACATGCTGCTTTTTTGACAAATCTGCGGTGTCAGTTGCACTGGCTTCCCACCTCTTTAGCGAACTTCTTTCCTTTCAGCCATGTCTTAGGACCTCACCTCATTATAACCTAGAAAAACCCTACGGAATATTGTAAAAACATGACGGTTATTTATAAAGACCATCACCATGCCCTTGGGTACAATGGAATCACAGGGATGAAAACGTGTACTTCCTAATAAAGCTGCGAAGGAGGCGGATTACCGACCGGGAGAACAGTTCGCAATCCGCTGGAAAAAAGAGTTTTACCTAATTAGAACCCCCTAAACGAGTGTCGGAACTGTATACGGGAAGGCTTCGGACAAGGGCATAAAAGGAGATAAAAATATGGATACAAGTTTTATTCACGGAGTGGTTCCCCCGGTTATTACACCTGTCGATGCCAATGAGTGCGTGGAAGAACAGGGCTTGCGACGAGTTGTTGAGCATGTTATTGAAGGAGGGGTACACGGCGTTCTCGCGCTTGGAAGCAATGGGGAGTTTTTTGGGTTAGATCATGAAGAACAGCAGCGGGCCGTCACTATTATAATCGATCAGATCAAAGGACGAGTTCCCGTCTATGTAGGAATTGGGGCCATTACCACCAAAGAATGCATCAAATTGGCTAGACTTGCGGAACATCTAAAAGCACAGGCTATCACTATCCTGCCGCCCATGTTCCTTAGTCTCAATGAAGACGAGTTGTACCAGCATTTCCTTAAGATTTCCGAATCGACCTCTTTGCCGGTCCTTCTTTACAACAACCCTGATCGTGTCGGCAACAATATCTCAGCGAACTTATTAGAACGGCTGACCGACATTCCCAATATCGTTGGAGTTAAAGATAGCAGCGGTGATTTAACCTTGACCGCAGAATATATCCGAAGAACAAGAAACAAGGGATTTAAAGTCATGGCCGGCAGGGATGTTATGATTCTTGGCTCCTTAGCTTATGGAGCTGTCGGTTGCGTTGCCTCGACTGCTAATATTGTCCCGTCCTTGGTCGTGGAGATTTATGAGAAATTTAAGGCAGGCGATCTGCATGGTGCTTTGGAAGCCCAGTTTAAACTCGCTCCGCTTCGTATGGCATTTAATCTAGGAAGCTTTCCCGTTGCGACTAAGGATGCCGCGAATCTAATTGGACTTAAGGTAGGAAATTCGATCAAGCCGAATACCACTTGTTCGGAGACCCATTTGAATAAACTCAAGGACATACTGAAAGATATGGGCGTACTTTAATAAACTTTCAAATTCCCCAAGGATGGGTTAATAATCAGGAGGCTGTTAATTGATGAAAATTGGATTTATTGGTTTGGGAATCATGGGTAAGCCCATGAGCAAGCATCTATTACAGGCTGGATACAAGCTTGTCGTTCTTGAGAGAAGTAAAAGCGCCGAAGAGCTTGTTGCTGCCGGGGCTGAGGCTGCATCGAGTCCTAAGTCGCTAGCTGAGCAAGTAGACATTATTATTACCATGTTACCCAATCATCCTCAGGTGAAAGAAGTAGTTTTGGGCAAAGATGGCGTGATCGAAGGTGCAAAACAAGGCACTATACTCATTGACATGAGTTCTATTGCACCGCTCGTAAGTCAAGAAATTGCTAAGAAGTTGGCGGAAAAAGGGATAGAAATGCTTGATGCTCCTGTAAGCGGCGGTGAGCCTAAGGCGATTGAAGGGACCCTATCAGTAATGGTGGGCGGCAAAGAAGAAGTATTTGATAAATGTTATCTAATTATGAAGGCAATGGCTGCCTCTGTCGTGCACACGGGTGAGATTGGAGCAGGCAATGTCACCAAACTTGCTAACCAGATTATTGTGGCAATTAATATTGCCGCCATGTCTGAAGCCCTAGTGTTGGCAAGCAAAGCCGGTGTTGAACCGGAATTGGTATATCAAGCTATCCGTGGTGGCTTGGCCGGTAGTACCGTTCTTGATGCAAAGGCGTTACTAGTGATGGATCGTAAATTCGATCCCGGATTCCGCATCAACCTTCATATTAAGGATTTAAGTAACGTACTAGAAACTTCCCATGAAATAGGAGTGCCTCTGCCGCTTACAACTGCGGTCATGGAAATGATGCAATCTCTGAAGACAGATGGAATGGGTGATGATGATCACGGCAGCTTGATAAGATACTATGAAAAAATGGCAAAAGTTGAAGTGAACAGGAAATAAAATGAAAGTAGATGAAGAAAAATATAATCACCTACAGTAATTGATTAGTTCTATCATTGAAAGGACAGACGAATGATTACATTCGGCCTGTCCTTTCCTATTCATATACGATTCCTTAAAAGTCTTATCAGCAGTTTCCTAGAGATTGGATTGTTCCAGAGCAAAAGCAAACCGGTATAATTGTCCTTCATCAAAAGGGTTGCCTATAAATTGTATTCCGACTGGCAAACCACTTTTCGACATGCCGCCAGAAACAGAAATTGCGGGAAAACCGGTTGTATTGCTTGGACCCGTTAAGCGTGCAAGAATACGGGTATGTTCCTTCGTCCCATTAATATCTATTTCTCTCTGCCCAATATCGGTTGGGAGCGTACATAAAGTAGGGGTCATAATTACATTCACCTTGGATAGTGCCTCGTAGTGCATGATGATAGCCTTATGTTTAATTTTCAACATATTTATATACTCGCTTGCTTGAATGAACATCCCTACTATGGCCCGTCCTCTTACTTCTTCTTCAATCCGGTCGGGAACTTCCCTTAAAAGTTTTTCTAACGACGTGTAAGCCTCAGAAGCTAAAAGTATCTGCTGAGCCGCTAAAAGATCATTCATCCCAGGAAGGTCAATATATTCAATTTCGGCTCCAAGTTGTTTTAGTTTTTCCACCGTTAAGTCGAAAATGCGCTGCACTTCCGGATGAATAATATCAAAATAAAAAGAAGATGGAATCCCGATCTTTTTACCTTTAATCCCCGGATCTATCGCTTGAGTATAATCTTCCTTCACAGAATAAACAGAATATATATCTTTTTTATCATGACCTGCAATGACGTTTAACATTATAGCATTATCAGTGACGGTTCGGGTCATGGGGCCCAAATGGTCCAGAGTCTGACATAATGGTATGGCACCATATTTGCTTACCAATCCAAACGTCGGTTTCATTCCTACGATGCCGCAACAAGAGGCAGGCATTCGGATGGACCCCCCCGTATCTGAACCAATTGCGCCATAGCATAGAAAAGCTGCTACGGCAGCGGCCGATCCTGAGCTTGACCCCCCTGTGATTTTAGTTGGATCATAAGGATTTTTTACAGGTCCGAAAAAAGAGCGGTCCCCTGTTGTTCCGTATGCAAACCCGTGCATATTTAGCTTACCAATCATAATGGCTCCCGCATTCTCTAGTCGGGTCACAATTTCTGCATCATAATCAGGAACAAAGTCTTGATAAACTTCAGAACCAAATGTTGTTTTTATGCCCTTTGTATAGATTAAATCCTTTAATCCAATAGGAATGCCATGGAGATGACCTTTATAATTTCCATTTGCAATTTCCTGTTCGGCCTTTTTGGCAGCGTTTAACGATTGTTCCTCCAAGACCGTAATGAATGAATTGAGTTCTTTATCTTTTTGAGCGATGACGTCCAGACTGGCTGCTGTTACTTCCACAGGAGAAATGGCTCTATCCTTGATACTTTGGCTTAGCTCAGCTATACTCCATTCTAAAAAATGATTCGATGTGTTCATTGGTCCGTTCCCCCCCTTATCTGAACATGAGAAAAAATAGGGTCAGGATCAATCAAATGATCACTGGAACTAACTGATTCAATTTTCATCCTTATTGATTCGGCTTCTAAATAAAGAGATTGTAAATTGAAATAACCGGAATCAATACTATTCTTTTCAAGCATCATCGTAACATAGTTTGGAACATTCATACCTTCACTTCCTAACTAAATATTTTTAACGGACTTAAGATGGGCTTTTAGAGATTGGGTTAAATGCGAAGCATCCACCGCAGGCGTCGTTACAAAGCTTGCGCCCATGCCGAGGACTTCTTTTAATTCACTAGGTCTAAATGCCGGAATTCCCACCTTGATCCCTGCTTTGTTCGACTTGTCCATCACAACTTGAATAGCTTGCCTTACCTCCGGATGCGTTACTTGTCCAGGAAGACCGAATGAACCGGCCAAATCGGAGGGACCTATAAATAACAGATCCAATCCTTGAACTGTAATAATTTCGTCGATGTTTTCCACGGCTTCCACATCTTCAATCATTCCGATGACCAATACCCGTTCGTTTTCTTGTTTCATATGTTCTGTAATGAGCACTCCACCATATCTGGCTACTCGAGTCGAACCATCAATGCCTCGATGACCTATGGGCTGGTATTTGGCCATTCCGACGATTTTTTCTCCCTGCTGTTTGGATACGAGATGAGGAATCATCACAGCGTCAGCACCGGACTCTACTGCTCTGAGTATAGATCCATAATCATCCTGCGGTGTTCTGACTATGGATGAAATATTGGCAATTCGCGCCGCACGTATCATATGCTCCATCATTTGCAAATCTAATGCGGTATGTTCAAGATCAATCACAACATAGTCATAACCGACGTAACCCAAAATTTCGATAACAGCAGGGTCCTTCAGAGCGGAAAAAATACCGTAAGCGGTTTGACCGCCGGCTAGCACTTCTTTTAATTTATGCATTTCACATTCTCCTTGTATTAGCATTTATCCCTTGACAGAACCCAATGTAATCCCCTGAACGAAGCTTCTTTGGAGCAACAGAAAGAATAGTATCATAGGAACTGCGGCTATGGATGCCCCGGTCAGGGCAATTCCAAAATCAATTCTATTTTCATCATATGCAGCAGTAGCTATCCCTAGCGGTAGAGTTAACATTGCTTTAGATTGCAAAATAATAAGTTGCCATAAATAATCGTTCCAAGTATACATAAATGAAAATATGGCTAGGGCTCCAAGTGCCGGCAAAAGCAGTGGTAAGATGATTGTCGCAAACGTTCTCAATTCGCCGGCTCCATCAATAGTAGCTGCCTCAATAATTTCATCCGGAATCGACTTGGCAAACTGTCGAATGAGAAAGACTCCAAATGGATAGGCAATGGCAGGCAAAATCAACCCTAAATAGCTATCGATAAGTCCTAGATCACGACACAAAATGTAAAGCGGTACCAAAATCACCTGATGCGGCATCATCATTGTGACGATCACACAGGCAAACCATATTTTGTTTCCGGGAAACTTTTTCTTTGCATATGCATATCCGGCCATCGCGGAAAATATTAAAACAAATACAACTGTGACAAGGCAAGTAAATACACTGTTGAATATCCATGTCACTAACGGCTTTGTCTTAAATAGAAGGATATAATTATCAAAGCTGAATTTGTTTGGAAACCAATCTGGGGGCACAGCCCATATCTCAACTTGCGATTTAAAAGAGCCGGTAACCAACCAATACAATGGGAAAATAAAAATGATTGCCGCAATAATTAATATTAAATATTTGAAGATGACATTAATTTGCATTAGCAAAGAGTCTCCTTTTCTTACTCGCCTTTAGATCTCAAAATTCTAAACTGTAAAACTGCAATAAGCATAATAATAAAGAACAATACAACACTTTGAGCTGAAGCTTTGCCAAATTCCAAATCTATAAAAGCGGTTTGATATATAGTATATACAAGAGATTCTGTGCCATGAAACGGACCACCTTTGGTTAACAAATAGACGACTGTGAATATTTGGAATACACTGATCGTTGAAGTAATCACGATTAATATAGTCGTGTTAGCAATCAAAGGCAATGTAATCTTAACAAAGGTTTGAATCGAATTAGCTCCATCCAATTCAGCAGATTCAAACAGGTCTTTTGATATTCCGTCCATTGACGATAAATACAAAATAATAGGTTGGCCGATCATCCAAGTAATAACCACTGCGGCTAAGGCAAGAATAGCTGTAAGTTGATTGGAAAACACATCGATAGGCTGGAATCCAAGCTCCTGTAAAAAATAATTAAGTATGCCAAAGCTGGGGTTATAAATCCAAGCCCAAACCAAGGAAAGCACAACAGGCGTACTTACAACCGGCAAATAAAAAACAAGACGAAAAAAACTTTTGGCATGTTTATGAAATCCTTGCATCATTACGGCAAAAAGCAGGGAAATACAGACCGTAATCGGAACTATGATGATTACAAAGTAGAACGTATTTACAAACGATTTTACAAACCGCTCTTCATGAAACAAAGAAATATAATTATGAAATCCTACAAAGGCTTTAGAATAAATATCCGCTTCGAACAAACTAAGATAGAAAGTATGAAGTAGAGGATAGATTAAAAACAAAGCAAGAAAAAATAAGTTAGGCAATATGAAAAAATAACCCCAAGCTCCATTGCGAAATCTCATCAGTCATACACACCTCAGTGAACTATTTTCGTTATTTTTTAGAAGCCAAATTATTTGCGGTATTTACAAAATCATTTAAAGCTTGCTGTGGTGTTTTGGCTTTCAGGAAAGCAGCTTGCATTTCCGGATAGAAACTTTGTCTGAGCTTAGAATACCAAGTTACACCTCTACCTTGATCTATTTTTTCCAGTTTATTCATTTCGACAATCAGTTCAGCATAGTCCTTATTTGGAGCTGCATATGTGGATGAGATACGGGCAGGTTCAGATACTGCAGATTTACTTATAGCACTGATATTTTCGGGCTTTGCCAAAAATTTAATAAATTCCAGAGCCGCTTTTCTTTTTTCCGGGTCCTTCTGTTTAAATAGAGCAATTCCATTTTCAGAGTTAATCACTAATTTGGGGGTAACACCCTCTTTGTATACCGGAATAATTCCATAAGGTTCAACATTGGAAGCGATGGCTGATCCCTTCTTAATGTCTGCTGCTATGTCCATATATACATTGATCTGTTGATACATGGTTGCTAATTTTCCTTGTTCGAATAATTGTATGGTATCTATAGCCTCCATATTTGCAGTACCCGGGGCAACCAATCCTTCATCCGCCAGCTTTAACATAAACGTTAGTGCTTCCACACCCTCAGGGCCATTCAATAAATACTTGGAAAAATCTTCATTTGCCCATTTGGCTCCGCTGCTCATAATAAGAGATTGCATTAATTGGTCTTGCTGCTCACTTTTTGCAAAAAATGCGGTCCCATAGACGTTTTCGTCTGCAACCAACTTCATCGCATCTTTCCATTGCGTCCATGTCCACTTTCTGTCTTTTGGCAATAAATGCGTCAGATTTTTTTTATCAAAGATTGCTTTGTTGACAAACATCATTCCGGGACAACTGAATAGGGTAAGTGCATATAACTTGTTATTGTAAGTACCCAAATCTAAGTAAGATTGTTTCCAGTCGGCTTTATCCTCTTTTATGATTTCATCCAAAGGTTCTAATTGGCCGTTTTTGGCATGTCTTATCATACGAAGAGGGGTGTTATCGAGTAAAATGTCGGGTGGATTATTTCCTGCTACGGCAACGTTTACTTTTTGCTCAATATCTTTAAACGGAACGACTTCGACATTTACAGTTACATTAGGATGGATTTTCTTGAATTCTTCAGCTTTTGCTTTTTCCCAGTCTCCAAAGTTTGGACTATTGTAGCCATCAACATTTTTGAAAGCCGTTCCTGCCCAAAATGTAATCGTAATCGGCTTGCTGCCTTCTCCGTTCCTTGAAGCTTCATCCTTGGAATCTTCTTTCTCTGCACATCCCATTGTGAACAGGGTCAGAGTTAATAGCATAACTACACCTTTTAACATTGATTTTTGCATAGCGCACACCCTTCTTTTTCATTTATAAAACGCTTACAAAAAAATTATACCCGGATCTGGCTGCATACTAAATGAACGATTTATATAGCTTTCTGTCATTTATTCAGATTATTTCGTGCCATGTTCACTTTTTGAAGAGGGATATTCACTTTTTTAATAACTCATTTAAATTGTTGTCTATATTGACTAGGGTTCATTCCCGTTACTTTCTTAAAAATCCGGCCAAAGTAATTGATATTCACATATCCCACCTTTTCTGCAATGATATAGCTTGGAAGGTCGGTATTTTGCAAATATTCAACAGCCTTGTCGATCCTAATTTGGGTAATAAATTCTATGAAATTTTTTTTGGTCTCCTTCTTAAATACAAAGCTTAAGTATCCTTCACTCATGTTCACATATTCCGCAGCCCTCTTAAGAGATATATTTTCATTATAATGAATTAACATATAATCGATTAACTTCTGCACTTCATTCCTGTACGATCCTCGTCTTAAAGAACCCTCTGCCTGTTCATAGGCGGTTTTCATCCCACTTAAATGGCCAAAGGAATCACTGAAGCCAATGCTGATCGAAAGGTTCAAAAAACGTTTTACAGCCACGATCGTATCTTCTCCCAGTATGAATAATTCATTTTCTGTCTTTTTGAAATCTTCATCTCCAGAGGACATAATCACCATATACTCATTTTCTTTATATCGAAGAATGTGTCCATCCATCCATTTATTCATATACCCGATAGCCAAATTCATGAAAGTATATTCACTTGCTTGATCCATTTTATCAGCATCATATTGATGAATTTTCAGTAATAGAAGATAATGGTGGTTACAATCCTTCCATTGTAAGCTGTCAGCAACCTGCTTCAAACGGTAATCGTTGAGGGGCTCTTCCAACAACAGTCTTATCAAGACTGCTTTTCGAGAATCATCCTGTACGGGCTCTGCATATTTATCCATCAATCCTTCACGACTCAATACAATCTTCTTCGCGGTTTCTTTAAGTATAGTTAACAATTCTGAAGGCTTCATAGAGGTTTTGAGTATATAGTCCTCTACGCCAAGCTTCATTGCATTTCTTACATAATCATAGTCATTGTGACTGCTCAAAACTATGATTTTAATCAATGGATAGCACTGCTTTATTTTCTCGATAAGCTCCAACCCATTCATATTGGGCATCAAAATGTCAGTCAAAACGATATCCGGCACGGTTCGTTTGATCAATTCGAAGGCTTTCTCCCCGTCCGCAGCATCACCGACATATTGAAAGCCTTCTTCTTCCCAGTCAATCGACGATTTGATTCCAATCCTGACTAAAATTTCATCATCAACGATCAATATCTTCAACATAGGCTTTTTCCTCTTTCCGAACGTCTGCTGGAAGCACAATTTCAACGATTGTACCCGCAAACCTCTCACTATGAATAGTAATTCCATATTTTTTACCGTATTGCAATTGAATTCTATCATGAACATTCTTGATACCAACTCTTTTTATTTTCCTTACATCCTGCTTAGATGTAAAAGAATCCTTAATTTCTTCTAATTTAACCGGATCAATACCTAGCCCATTATCTTTAATTTGAATAACCAATTGATGATCCCGCCGGGTAGCGTCAATATGAATGACACCCTTACCCTTCATTTGATCTATACCATGATAGATGGAATTTTCGACGATAGGCTGCAGAATAAATTTAATTACTTCACACTGAAGCAGATCCTCAGGAATATCGTAGATGATGGAAAGCAATTCATTGTACTTGATCTTCTGAAGAATAACATAATTATGAATGTATGCTATTTCCTGTTTAAGTGTAATGATATCCTCGTCTCTACCAATACTTGCTTCCAAAATGACTGCCATACAGGATAACATCTCCGCTACTTCGTGGTCTTTTCTAATATACGCCATCCATTTTATATTATTAAGGGTATTAAGAATGAAGTGAGGATTAATCTGTGATTGCAGCGCCCTAAACCTCATATCTTCCTTTTGCTCATATTCCATTTTCAATCGATCCAACAAATCTTTAATCCGTTTTGTCATCTTATTATAGGTATGAATCAAACTGGCGATTTCATCTGTACCCTTGATATCAATTATATCGCTTGAGTCTTTGTTATCCATGTCTCCCATTTTCTTCTTTAGCAATTTTAAAGGCTTCGAAATTCGAAATGAAATCGAAATCGAAATCAAAAGGAACACTAAAAAAATAACTCCGACAATAAAAATATTCGCTTTTCTTATATTGAAAATTTCCTTAAATACCGTATCATAGGGAATAAGCTGAACAATCTTCCAATCTGTTTTAGGAATAGTCCTATAACTAACAATCATCTTCTTATTGTTAATTTCTTCAATCATTTGACCCATTTCCGTTTTGATCACTTTTTGGATATACGGTTCCCCCGACAAGTCCTTCCGAAAAAAAGAGGGCTCCGCGTGGGAGAGAACAATCCCGTTTTTGTCGATCAAAAAGACTTCACCTTCAAGCTGCATCAAAATTTTTCGTATATCACTTTCGACAATACTTATCATAACTATTCCAATATTATCATTAGAACTGGTATCCCTAATTAATTTTGCCACCGATATAAGCGGACGTGTATCCGTGAATGTGTAGTTGTCAGGTTGGTATATCCACAGGAACCTATCATTAGAATTTAGGATGTCCGTATACCACGAAGTACTTTTTAATTGTTCATATTTTCCGGGCAGGACATACCACGAAGTATACAATCCTCCTGAAAAATCCATGAAGGTAATATAATTTTCTGTTTTAATCAAGTAAGAGTTATGCAAAGTTTTCATCATATTGTTCGAAATACGAAATTTCTCATAATCGGTGTATTGGCTCGTTTTTTTTAACATAGACAGTATATTTTGATCCAACGAAATGGCCGTAATAGAATCCAACATCTTTTCCAATGTATTATCTATATTTAAACTGACCAAGTTCAAAGCATCCTGAATCGAGGTCCCTATTTTGCTTTCAATCGTTTTTTCTAATGGTTTATCCAAATAGAAAAAAGTTAGACAAAATGGAATGATCAGAAAGAAGAAAATGGAGACGAAAATTTTCCCTTGAATCGTGCGAAACCCCATAAACAATCACCTATTTTCATATAAGTACGTTACATGAATTCCTTTCAGTATCGTCACGAAAAAATATTAAATGTTCGAAAACGCTTACAGCAAAAAAAAGAAGAACAATACATTAGCTACTACATAACTTTCCAAGTGTAACCTCGCGATATTATCCAAAGAAACGAAAGCTGCCAGAACATATCATTATTATACAATAGTGTCATGTTCCTTGTCCTATTCAAAGAAAATACCCGTTTTTTAGACGGGTATCAAACGATTTGTGTTCTTATAGTCGACAGTTCTCATCACATCAACTACCAATAAACTATTCTGCTTGTGATATTTTGATATTCCATAATTAATTAAATTTTAAAGATTACATAAAAAATTAATTAAATTAAACAATAAGTGCATTATAATGTTCCTCTCTATCAATACATTGCTTACATTTCTCTGTGGAAATCAAGCTATCATTTTCACAACCAGGGCATTTCATCCCAAAATATTCTAGCATTCCAATGCACGCTCGCTCTTTTTTAATTTTGATACATTATTCGTTCCATTCAGGATCTACGTAGACTTCAACACCTTGACGCAATTATTATTGTCTATTTGTTACAATCACCATTGAAGCCTTTTTGGAGTGGCTGAAACTGGACATGTAACACATCCCGTTGAAGAAGTTCAGTAAATGTATACGGCTTATTTTCCTTTAGCCATCTCAGACGAGAACGCGCCGTTGGGTGCAAATCAAGCGAATTTTCAATTTCATAGCAGTTAAAGCGGTAGGTTCCCCCCATCCGAATCTACAACCATCAATATATCCTTGTTATCATCATAAAGAGATTGTTTTTTATTAATAAGCTAAATAAGTTGTTTAATGATCCCCTTACAAGAACCTTTCTCCTTATCGCGGTTCCATAGCTAATGCATCAGTCAGGGGGAGGCGATACAGTACACAGTCTGGGCTATTCGCTTAATCTACTTTTCCGTAAAGGTACATAACGCGGTCAAATGAGATTCAATGATATATTCCAGCCTTTCAACTGATAGCCGTTTCGGTTGCATAATTCTGTGCACAGCTAATCCGTCGATGAGCGCGTACAGTTTCTCCGTCTCCAACTCGATGTCCATGCCTGGTCTGGACAACTTATTCTTAATAAGCTCCTCCACAACGAAACGCGAAGCTTTATATAACCCATCCTGAACAGTCGAGCCTATCCTTCCCAATTCCGTATAGATCAGCGCTTTTGAATGAAAGGCAAACCATACCTCCGTTTCTAAAGTTCTCTCGTCATCAACGGGCAAAAACTGCAGCAACAGCCGCTTTAAATCCAACAGCAAAGGCCCTTCAAACTCGAAAGCTTCCAGCCTTTTCTCGACTCGTTCGATAAACAAATTCATACAAAAGGAAAACAGCTCCACCTGCGTAGAGAAATAGTGGCGCATGGAACCGGTGGACAATCCTGCCTCTTCAGCAATTCTGCGCACGGTGGCCTGCTCCAGACCCGACTGCCGGATCACCCTTAAAGCAGCTTCTGCGACTATACGTCTTTGAGTATCATGGTTCACGATTTTAGGCATGTTTATATTATATGTTCTTTTCTTTTTTAATACAACGTGCTAAAATCATTTTTATAATACGTTGTGCTAAATAAATGCAAGCTTGAGAGGAACCCTACATGAACAGAACCGAAAAGCGAAAGAAGAAGTCTAAATGGAGAAAGCTGAAATATGGATCTTTGATTGCATTAGCTAGCATGACCATTGCCATCGGCTCTGGTTTCACTTATGAAGCCATCGCTTCCAATCAAGGGGCAAGGGATTACCCACCCCCTGGCAAACTGGTGGATGCGGGCGGATATGAACTTCATCTTGTAAAATCCGGGGGCGGCTCCCCAGCGATTGTTCTCGAATCGGGAAGCGGAGAAACAAGCTTGTCCTGGCGCGATATCCCAAACGATCTCGCCACATACGCTACCGTTGTCACTTACGACCGGGCCGGATATGCTTGGAGCGAGATGGCGAGCAGCGAACGTACCGGAGATAACATTGTCCGCGAACTTTATACAGCATTGAAAAAGGAAGGTATACAAGGGCCTTACCTTATGGTTGGCCATTCTTTGGGTGGGATGTATGCCCGGCTATTCGCCCAAACTTACCGGGATGAGGTTATGGGTCTAGTGCTTGTGGATGCCAGACCTGAGGATGATGCTCAAGATACCAAAGCGATTCTGGAGGAGGAGAAATTCGCTGGAAATCCGCCTGCATCCACCCTCAAACTACTCAAGCAGTCAGGAATCTTGCGTCTGCTCCAGAACAATTTACTGAAGGGCTTGGTAGCGGAGGAAGACAGCGGGCAATTTATCAATATCATTGCTACCCCAAGCTACTTTAAAGCGAAGGAAGAAGAGGCAAAATTTGCTTATTCCACCGAAGATGCCATTCGTGGACAACGTTTAGGCTCGTTGCCAGTACGAATTATTGCGCGAGGCGTTCCGCAGGATTACACCCAAGCGGGAATTTCGGTAGCAGGCGGACGGAAGCTTGAGAAGATTTGGCAGTCCGGACAGCAAAAAATGCTCGATATTTCAACCGACAGCCATTTAATCGTTGCCGAAAAAAGCGGCCATATGGTCATTCACGACCAGCCGGAGCTGGTGGTTGATACGATACTCGGTTTATTGCCGTGGCGTTAGTCCGTTTCAAACCGCCCAGTGATCACACCGTTATCTCCATGCATGTCTCGCCGGCATCCTCCATTCGTTCGTTATCAAAGGTATTTGCAGAACATTTACTTCCTTGTTGAAAAGCATAAATATATCCGAAAGGAATGGATTATGAAATTATCTGTAAGAATTGTCATGCTTATGATGTTCGCTTTTATGCTGTCGGTTAGCGGTTTTACACCGATTACAGCAAACGCTGAATCCAATGAAAAAATACGGAAGATCGAACAGTTTATTGATGAACAAAGAAACACGAGTGAAATTCCAGGAATTTCGGTAGTTATTGTGGAGAAGGGTAAAACCGTTTATCAGAGAGGCTTCGGGTACGCCGATGTAAAATCGAAAACACCGGTGACCGCTAACACTTTATTTGAAATCGGTTCTACAACTAAAGCTTTCACAGGTGCAGCCATTTTACAATTGGAAAAGGAGGGTTTGTTAAAACGGACCGATGATGTCCAGCAGTATATACCGTGGTTGAAACTATCTTATAATGGGGAGCCGCAAGCAATTACGTTAGATCACTTGCTTCATCATACCAGCGGAATTGCTTCCAATACAATAGCTCTTATTCCTGAGAGTAATGCAAGTAACGCCCTTGAGTTGACTGTAAAAACATTGCAGGATCAGCAGCTAAAGCGTAAGCCGGGCAGCTCTTTCGAATACGCGACAATCAATTATGATGTATTGGGGCTCGTGATCGAGATTGTAACGAAAAAGCCTTATGATGTATATATGAAACAGCATATTTTAGACCCGATAGGAATGAAGGATTCGTTTGTTGGTCTGCATCAAGCCCAAACCACTCATATGGCTACCGGATATAAAATAGGATTTACGAAGGAGCAAGCTTACACACCGCCAATCTATCGAGGGAATGTACCGGCGGGGTATATTATCAGTAACACGAATGATATAGAGAAATGGATGAACCTTCAGTTAGGAAACGATTTGAGCAATTCTATCGACAAACAGCTAATAAACGATTCACATATCCCTGACCAGACCGTTGAGCCTTTCGATAAAAATACCCACTATGCTTACGGATGGGGAATCCTGAAAGAAAACAATAAAAAATATATTCTTCATGCAGGGGAGAATCCGACATTTTCGTCCTATTTCATTATGCAGCCCGATGAAAAATTAGGAGTAGCCATTTTGGCCAATATGAGATCAAGTTTTACGACGGCCATAGGCCAAGGAGTGATGGATCTATGGGAGGGGAAGAATGTAACCAATAATCATATGGATAGCTACCAAAAGTTAGATCAAATCGTCACGATAATATGTATGGTCGTCGGTTGTTTCGGTACATTGTTCATGTTGTTCACGATAAAAATTTTGGGGAAGCTCGCTAAAAAGCAACGGAATTGGACATCGTTAAATGGAAAAAGGCTTCTACTATTCATATTGCATACCTTGATCGTTGCAGCAAGTTGGACATTTGTGATAATGATTCCGAAAATTTTACTTGGGGGATTGCCTTGGGCATTTATAAAAGTATGGGCTCCAACTACAATCTCGCTGACTCTTTACAGTACCCTAGTTTTAGTCATCATCTATTTTATTTTTGGGTCATTGCTTGTGTTTACCAAGAAAACGAAGTTGCGGTAGAATAACACGGATATTTACTTGGTGAAATTCCCTTTACAAACACTGAAGAGTTTGAAATTTTCTCAGGCCTGATTTAATGACATATGGTTTGGTTTGCACCAATATTTCTATCAGGTTTCTCATGCGCAACAGCATCATAGAGCCAAAAGCAGACCTCACAAAATATTCACTATAACTTCAACTAGTAAAAAATCCGCAACAAGGGCATTGCTGCCTCTTCATATTCCTCTCTCTTTTCTTATAAGGCCTTTACAAGTGCGCACATTTTACAGCTTATTCATACTATATCACTCGCCTAGTATTAGCGTAATCTACCCGTCCCTCGGAGAAGGCAGCTGTTCAGATTGGATCAGCTGCCTTCCCAATTCTTTATTGAGCTATAGTGTCCCGTCAACGGAAATAAAAAAGGAGCCGCTACAAGCAACTCCTGCACTCTCGTGTCTCGTTATTAATGATCTTATCCCATATTTATGAAAAGGATCCCCCGTAACTTCTCTTAATTTTTAATAACTGAACTTGCCGTTTCTGTAGTACGCTTTGCCTCACCGTGCCCTGCACCGAATAAGTTCAAAACCACAACTCCAATCACGATTAAAGCTATGCCTACAATGCTTCCTGTATTTATTTTTTCTTTCCAGATCAGTACCGAAATAAGCGCCGTGGCAACAGCTCCTGCCCCTGACCAGATGGCATAAGTCATGTTTAAGGGTAGTGTTTTGAGAGTTAAAGAGATAAAAAAGAAAGAGATAATAAACGCAACGATAGTTAATAAGCTTGGATATAATTTAGTAAACCCTTCTGAATCCTTAAGCATTGAAGTTCCATCAGTTCACCAATAATAGAGATTACCAGGAAAAGATAGGCAATTATTCATCCTCCTTTATACTTGCCTTCAACTCTTCTATAACCTTTTGTCTGAGATCTGCTTTTGGAAGGGCTAACCAAACATTTCCGCGAACCATAAACCATCTATAGCTAAACGGACAATCGTAGAGCGAACAGGGTCTATTTCATCATTTTCAATTTTATCTTGAATTATACAGTATTCGTCCTGCAGCCGTTGCAGCATCTCAGGATTAGTAAAATGAGCTGCTGAAAGAGCGGTGTACAGATCATTCATATCGCTATCTCCGAAAAGCGATGTGTCCATATAGGACCGCGTCCACTTTCCTTTGGAATGATGATCATCTTTTGCCCTCTTATTAAACTCTTCAACAAACGATTCGATACAAGCATTATCATAGCAGTTGCCTTTACGACTTGTACGATCTATGCGATTTTGGTAATCAAGCGAAGTATACTGGCTGCCCCGATCAGAGTGATGCAGGACTTCACTTGTCGGTCGTTGGCGACGATACGCTTGATCGAGCGCATCTAATACCAGTGACTTGGACATACGGTCACTCATTTGCCAACCAACAATCTTACGGCTATATAAATCCATGATGCTCGCCAAATACAACCAGCCCCCATCCGGACTTGATTAGGAGCTTGCGCCACAAATTTCTGATTGAGTACGTTGTCATATACAGGAAGGTTATGCTTGAAGTTTGTTGTCGCTTTATATTTCTTCACATTCGGGATTTCAAGCCCAGCTCTTTCATGATACGGACAACCGTTTTATACATGAATGCCTTGCTTCTTCAATTCTAACCCAGAATTTCTTGCTGCCGTAAAGACGACGGGAGTCCAGAAAGATACGACGAATGCGTTGCTCTAACGCCTTACGACGCTTGCTTCTTTCACTTTCCTTCTGCTGGCTCCATTCATAATAACCGCTTCGTGAAACTTGAAATACTGTGCACATGAGGTAGACAGAAAACACATCGAACCTGCTCATGCTTTATAGTCCATCCTTATCGTATGCTTTGCTATTTTGCTTCTCTTTGATTAATTTCTGAAGCTCACGACTGGACATATTCGCAACATCATTCTCTTTGGCAAATAGTTCACGTTCTTTGCTCGGCACTCCCAGCAAGAGAATCGCCTTTGAATAGCTAAGACTTGCAAGTGTTGGAATATCGGGCATATCAGCACCATACTCCCTGTAAAGCCGCATAAGGTTATTTGCTGTTGAATGCGAATAATCAACTGAATTTTTCAGCCACTCACCCCATTCACCATGTGAAAGGACTTCCTTGGCTTCCACAAGTTTGCGTCCAATCTCTGCGCTGCTATACAAAATGACTTGCCCAGTCTGTCCCTTAATACTGTATATATCTGCTGCAATCATTTGTGGTGTTCTTTTTACATCATTTCGTTCACTCATATGTAGCCTCCACTTTCAATTTTAGTTAGAAATTTCTTGAAGAAAGCAAAAGACTTTTGATAGTCAAAAGATGTTGGTGTCATTGGTCATACATAAAATAATTGTGTTGCATTAAATTACCTGATTGTACCATTTGATAGAGTCTAGTACAACACAATTTATATTGTGTTGCAGACGATCCGGTGCTAAAAAAATCAAGTTTTGATGCGTTTAAACAGAAACAATTTGCTATAAAAAGAAAAAGAAGGTTTCGGCCGCAGTGCCCAAGGAATATTCTTTATACTGAGAAGACCATAGACAGGCGGCTTCGTTCTGAGCGGTAGACAAAATCTAAAATATTATTATTCCGGCGTTGAAACTATTTCTCTATCCACTACGAATATATAAATGGACAGACAAAAAGGAGGTGGTGCGGTTGGACGAGCTACGCCTAATAAAGAAAATCCAGCGAAACGGAGACCGCGCCGCCGCCGATGAACTGGTGCAATGCTACTATGACGAGATTTACGGCTTCGTGAGAAAACAAGTCTCAAATGCAGATATTGCTATTGAACTGACACAGGAGATATTTATCTCAATGCTCAGGACAATCGGGTTTTACGATATGAAGCGAGGTGCGGGATTCCGAACGTGGATGTACAGGATTGCCGCAAATAAGGTTGTTGATTGGTTCCGCTCACGTGCCTACCACGCGATGAACAAAACAATATCGCTTGACGAGGTGGAGCCGATTGATGAAGCAGATTTCACTCGGCAATTTGAAGACAGGGATTTCACGGAGAAGATATGCGCTTTTTTGGGCGGTTTGCCTCCGGATACGCAGAAAATCTTCCGGCTTCACATCTTCGGCGGGTACACGTTCTCTGAAATCGCAGGTATCGAAGGACTTCCAGAGGGAAGCGTGAAATCCAAGTACTACCGTCTTATCAACCTGATTAGAAAGGAGTTTGCTGATTATGGATAAGAAAACAAAGAATGCAAGCATTGAATATATCCTTTCGCAAGGCTTAGTCAAGCCGCAAACGGTGAGAGAACGGATTGCGGAAATGCTGCGCATCATAGGCTTCCGTTTCATATTTTGGGATACTGGGTATAGCTTGTTCTTCGCCGCCGTAACTCTCGCAGTTGTTCTCGTGCTATTCAGCTTTGCTCCTGATGATTACCGCTTCTCCGCCGCCATCGCCGTTGCCCCACTAGTTTTCCTATTGATAACCATGTTTGCCGAAACATCGGAGCGGACATGTGGGCTATACGGACTAAAACAGACTTGCCGCTACACCATCCAGCAGATAACCGCTCTGCGGGTGATTTGCTACTCGGTCTTCGGCTTTGTGTTCACCACGGTTATCGCGACAATCAGTACAGACAACGGATATGAATTCCTCTCACTGTTTCCAATTTGCCTGTCCGCCCTGTTTCTCTGCGCTACCTTGAGTATATCCTTTATGCGTTTTCTTCACGGCAAATGGGTAAATGCGGTGTTCTCGGCGGTGTGGGTGTTCGTAAATATCGTGATCCCATTTTCGTTAGGGCAAAAATGGGAGACAATATTACGCGAAATGCCGATTGCTTTTTCGGTTGTACTTGCCGTTCTCGGAGGGGCAGCACTTGCTTATCAAATCTCAAAAATGATGTCGGAGGTAAAAAAATATGCTATTTCTTAACAATTTGACTAAGAAATATGGAAATTTCACTGCTTTGGAGGATATCAACCTCGAATTCTCTGGCGGTGTCTACGCCCTGCTTGCCCCAAACGGTGCGGGCAAGACTACACTGATTAAAATGCTCACGACACTCATCTTCCCCACAAAGGGCGAAATCCTTTGGAACGGAGATGAAATCGTTGGGCTTGACGCTTCATACCGCGACATCATCGGCTATCTGCCGCAGGACTTCGGCTATTATAGGAACCACTCTCCGAGAGAGTTCCTGTTGTATATGTCAGCGTTAAAGTGTATCGATCGTGACAAAGCAAAGCGCAAGACCGACGAACTCATTGATCTTGTGGGCTTGTCGGACGTGCGAGATAAGAAGATGAAGAAGTTTTCAGGTGGTATGATTCAGCGCGTCGGAATCGCTCAGGCTATGCTGAACGATCCCAAAATCCTAATTCTCGACGAACCTACGGCAGGGCTTGACCCAAAAGAACGCGTCCGCTTTCGCAACCTTATCTCGTCACTATCCAAAGACCGCATTGTCATACTTTCGACGCATATTGTGTCGGACATTGAGACAATCGCAAGTAGGGTTATTATGTTCAAAAATCACAGATTGTTCACCAACGAGTCACCTGCGTCGATATGCAGGACGCTCATGGGCAAGGTCTATGAAACGGACGATATTGCTGATATCAATTCGCCTTATCTAGTGCTCACAGAACATCAGGAGAACGGCAAAACCGTCACGCGTTTCGCGAGTGATAGCGACTGCGGCGATATCGCGCGTAGTGTCAGCCCCAACCTTGAGGACGTGTTTCTATACATTTATCGAGATGAGGCAATGTGAGGTGAGATATATGCTATTCGGGTACGAGCTAAAAAAACTTGTGTTTTCACCCGCGATGGTTGGAATCGTTGCCCTATGCATCATTTTTAATGCTGTTATTGCGATAGTCGGCTACAACGATTATGGCTCGAATTACGAAGCAGAAGCTGTCAATATCTTTGAGGGATTTAAGACAATCGAAATCGGGGAGATATATATAAGGAAGTACAACATCACAGGCGAAAACGCCGAGAATATACGCAACAAGTATAAAAAACTACAACCTGTAATTGATCAGAAAGCCACTAACGGCGATGCTTTGTCAACTTACTTTGGTGGACAGACTCATTACCGCCACAGTCTGTTGTTTAAAATCATGTTTATGGCAATTATTGCGGAAAGCTGTTTGCTAGCGTTATTTGCCGCGCTCATATCGGTAACTTACGAAAACTTGAGAGGGACCGAAAATATTATCTGCGCTTCAAAAATTGGAAGACGGGTACTCAGGACAAAACTGAGTGCCTCGCTGATGGCGGCGGTAGCCATGACTGTCGTAATCCTTGGAGTGAGTTTGTGCATTTTTTTTCTCAGATTCAATTTTTCGGATGTGTGGAACGATAACGTATCAAGTATGTTTAACTACGCTGTGAATGAATACGGCAAGCCTTTCATCACATGGCACAGCTTCACTGTTGAGGGGTATCTTTGGGCAACAATCGGAGTGACCTTTGGTATTGCAGTTTGCTTTTGCCTGTTAGGATATGCAGCTGGGGTATTTGTTCGTAACAGTTACGGAGCATTTATCGCCGCTGCGTCGGTAGTCGGCGTCACATTCCTTGCTAAGCCCCTTTTTCCAATCGGTTCGGTTTCAAGGGGCATTTGGACCCTTACTCCCGTTTGGTTATGGAAAAATAGCGGAGCATGGTTCACCGACGGCGGAGCGGAAATTATATGGGCGAGCTTTGAGAGCGTGGGGCTTTTCGTTTCCCTTGCTGTGCTTTCCATCGCCGCATTCATTTCCACTAAAATATTCAAAAAAAGGGAGATATTATGAGAATCTTTGTATATGAACTCAAGAAGCTATGGAATTGGCGCATTCTTGCGCTTATTGCTGCAATTGCTACGTTGACATGGTTCGCATTTTTGAGCGAAGTACTGCGCTCATATGATAGTCTAACCACCCATGGTATTTACGGTTCCTATCAGAATGAGATGTTTGCACTTTACGGCGATACGCTTGAACCGGAAGAATTGGCCGACTATGATATCCCGGGTAAAAAGGTTGCCCTTATTTCTAAAATGGATGAAACTATCTCAAACGAGACGATTTTTACCGAAAACAATATCTACAGCTACGCTGAATATGAGGAATTTGCCGATAACGACTACTCCAGCGACCTAAGCGAGGAGGAAAAGGAAATCTTCAATGATACCATTTCCACAATGCAGAGCAAGCTGGATTTTGGCAATAGCGCACAAACCTTGGATGAATGGTATGCCTCGCCACTGATTAGGCTACAAACGCTCAAAGCGCTCGAACGCACATATGTCGACTATGAGGATTCTCTTCGCAGCTATATAGACAATGATTCCCGCCCCGTGGTGGTCCGCACCGCTGAGAAATTACTGCAAATGCGCAATGCAAACTTGATCCGCTATGACCTTTATATGGGATTTTCGCTTTATACCGCTGTTGTTGGGGTGTTTACCGTAGTTGCCGTAATCATTCTCATTGCCCCCTTGCTGACAACCGACCGCATGCGGAAGTTAAACCTAATGCAGTATTCGTCAACTATTGGTCGCAGGATTTTTAGGCTTCAATTTTCCGCAACTATTGTAAGCACACTCGCTTTATCTATCCTTTTGATTGCCGCAGCATATATTCCGTTCCTTGTATCGGGTGCAGGGAATTATTGGGACGCGGATATCATGTCGCTTGCTGGTATGGGGATGCAGCTTTATAATATTACCTTCGGGCAGTACGCTCTCATACTCGCGGGAATGATACTTGCACTAAGTGTCGGCACGGCGTGTTTCGCATTTATACTTGCGAGGTTCAGTGCGAATACTGTGATGATGCTGATTAAGGCCGTTCCGGTCAGTGCTGCGGTTGCGGGAATAGCCGTACTTTCAGTCAACATGGCATTATCGGATAATAACATCGTTTTCAATACTATCTTCCATGGTAGATTTGACGCACCAGAGGTTGTCGTATGTGGTTTCGTTGCCGTTGTCGGAATGATTGTGGCGATAGTTATATCGATACGGGAGAAGCGTGTTGATGTGGCTTAAGGCACAGGACGAAAGTCTTTGCACACAGCACTTATGTAAGGTAACAGATTCGCAGGGATTACCCTAAAAGTTGATCTTCCATAACGCTTGTACAAAAAAGCCGGATTTCCTTAGCGTACGGAATTTCCGGCTTGTTTGATTTAATTTCCGCTTAGCGTACGTTTTTCGCGTTTTGTTGGCGGTACCCCTTTAACTAAGTTATTCGTTAGCTTAACTCCTATAGATTCCTGTCTAAAAGAATTCCTACTTGTTCTGCTATGCTTTGAGGTGAATCAAGTATTTCTTTTTTAAAATACGACTCGACAATCCCTACTATAGCCGTACCAAAGAATTTTAGAATGACTTCTTTACTTAAACCTGAATTATTTCCTTCCGTTATATTCACTTCTTTTTCTAGTTCCTCAATGACAAAATCCAGGAAACGATTCCGAAAAAAAGGGGCTCCTTTACTCGATAACATTGCCGAAAAAAATGAATAGTGACTTTCAAAATATTCGAACCAAAGTGAATTGCCTTTTGTAAAATCCATATCTGATCCTAATTCGCACAACTTCCTAAGTTCATTGATATGTTCTTCGATTAGTTTATCCAGCAAGTCGTATTTGTCCAAATAATGATGATATATGGTTCTGCGACCGACATTCGCATTGTCAGAAATATCTTGCATCGTAATTTCATCGAATTTTTTTTCTGACATTAGTTTAATAAAAGCATTTTTAATTGCCTCTTGAGACTTTAGTATTCTTCTATCCACGATCGACACTTTAGTAATCACCATTCTTTTCTTAGAAGAATCGCACAAATTTAATCACCTTGTGCAATAAGGCACAAATCAAGTTTCTTTGATCATTGCAGACAACCCGAAGTTATATTATATTATACACAAATGTGCCATATCGCACTATTATGCATTTTAGCAGTTCATTAATTATCTGCTTTTCAATTAAATTAAAAAGTAATTCTGAATTAGAAAGAAGGAATATGTAGGTTTAATTCACAGGGTTTTATTTCCAAGAATAATCTTCGACTTTTCTTAAAATAATAATTTATTTTTAAATTAAATAAAACTGGAGGAAAACAATATGTCTGAACAGAAAGTTTGGTTTATTACTGGAGCAGGGCGCGGTATGGGCGTTGATATTGCAAAAGCAGCCTTGGCAGCAGGTCATAAAGTAATCGCTACTGGTCGCAATACAGATAAAGTAACTAACGCAATCGGCAAAGCTGATAATCTGTTAGTTGTGAAATTAGACATTACCAAACTTGAGGAGTCCGAATCAGCAGTCAAAGCTGCAGTTGACCGTTTTGAAACGATTGATGTTCTTGTCAATAACGCAGCTAGCTTCTATGCTGGTTTCTTTGAAGAGCTAACTCCGGCGCAAATCCAAAAACAAATCGACACCAACCTCATTGGGCCGATGAATGTCACCCGAGCTGTACTCCCTGTCATGCGCAAAGCTCGTTCCGGTCATATTATTTCAATTTCTTCGCTCGCTGGTTTAGTTGGTCAGGACTTTTGCGTTGCCTATTCCGCTTCAAAGTTTGGTCTTGAAGGCTGGATGGAGTCTCTCCATTTGGACGTTGCTCCATTCGGAATTCACACCACTATAGTTGAGCCAGGCTTCTTCCGAACAGAGTTGTTGGAGCCGGAGTCAACCAATTGGGCTGAGTTGAGCATTGATGACTATGCTAATCGTACAGCAGAAACGCGTACCGCTTGGGAATCAATGAACGGTAAACAAGGTGGTGATCCATCCAAACTTGCTAATGCTCTACTGACCATTGCCAGTGAGAAGCAGCCTCCAGTACGCTGGGTTGCTGGTGAAGATGCTGTCGTTGCTATCGAGCAAAAGGTGAATGACCTTCAGAAGCAGATTAATGCTTATCGTGACTTATCTACGTCTCTTTCATACGAGTAAGTTAAGCTTTAGGACCGGAATTTTTTGGGACAGCATGTATTGAGGGAGGAAATTAAGTGTTAGTTGCTGGGGTTTACACCGTTCAGACAAGATTTGAGGTAACGGTATAGCTTTTGATTTTAGAGGTATTTTAAATAATACTCATACAGCAGACTAAAGACATTACCTTTCCAATATTCAGAGATTAGCGTAGGATTATCGAACGAGGATCTAGAGCAAAACAGACAAAGCAAAATAAATGGTTAAAGAAATCGTAAAAAATATTGGAGGAAATCAAAATGGCAAAATATGAAGAAGTAAAAAATGGTGTTATTTTTCCAGTGGGAGAAAAAAATGATGCATATGCACAATTTTTCGTGGGTCAAAGTTATCTCAAATCATTGATTGCCGATCCTAAAGTGAATGTTGGTGTTGGGAATGTGACCTTTGAACCGGGATGCCGAAATAACTGGCATATCCATCGTGATGGATTTCAACTTTTGTTAGTAACGGGTGGTGAAGGTTGGTACCAGGAAGAAGGGAAACCTGCTCAATTCCTAAAAGCTGGCGATGTTATTGTTACTCATGATGGTGTAAAACACTGGCATGGTGCCACAAAAGATAGTTGGTTTGAACACATTGCAATCACTGCAGGAACGCCGGAATGGTTGGAACCTGTTTCGGATGAAGTCTACGAAAATGCAAAAAAATAAATTGTAAAAGATGAGGTCGAGAAAATGGTAAAACAAACAGCAGGACACGATATACTGGGAGATTTCGCTCCCAAATTTGCAGAATTAAATGATGATGTATTATTCGGTGAAGTTTGGTCGAGAGAAGATAAACTTTCAGCACGTGATCGCAGCATGATTACTTGTTCCAGTCTTTTATCGCAAGGCGCATTCCCACAACTTGAATCCCATATGAAAATAGCGAGACAAAATGGCGTGACTCGGACGGGTCTAAGCCCTTTTCGGGCAGGAACTCGGTTCTCCGTGCTTTCTTTGTAATATCCTGCGAATGAGTCAACCTACGTGGTATTCAAACGTTTTATGCGGCTTGAATAAGGATGTGACTTGCCTTCTCGGGCGAAAATGTTTCTCCCCTTTGGACGATGCTGATTAGGATTCGAGCTACTTTTCCCAGAAGTTTAAATACGGACCTCTGCTTCTTCATATGCTTAACTTTAATGTTATACTCATGTAACTCTCGAAAAACGGGATTGATACCTATGAGCTGTAGGGTAGCAAGAAACAGATATTTACGTAAGGTTGAATCCCCACGTTTCGATATGACAATCTGTCCTTTCCGTTTTCCCGACATACTTTCAGCCAGATTGAGACCGGCTTTTCTCAATAACTGACGTCCATGTGCATACTGCCTAAGGTCACCTGCACCAGCCAAAATCGCTGCAACAAAGATGGGACCAAGGCCCTTAATGGATCTTAGCTGATTCGCCATAGGAATCTCGCTAAGCAGTGTCAGGATTTGTGTCTGAATGCTCTCTAATATATCCACCATACGTTCATACTCTGCGATTAACCAACCTAAATCTTGTTTTGCCTCTTCTAAAGCCGTAACGTCTCCCACGCTCTTTTTGGCTGCTGCGATGAGCTCGGCCGCTTTATGAGTACCTGTGGAGCCGCCTGCTCGTTGCATATGCTTTCTCCACGTCGTAATCATCTCCGTGACGGACAGCGTTTCAATATCTTTGGGGGAGGGTAACTCTTTTAATGTGGCCATAGAACGTTTGCAGGACCAATCCTTAAACACCGATGCATACTCTGGGAAGCGAATATCCAACCAGCGGATAATCCGATTCTGCAACCGGACACTGTTTGCAACCCAGAACTCCCGGTCACTCATCAGGGTGCGTAGCCTTTGGAATACGTTAGTTTGTCGCGTATAGTCATAGTAATAACCACGGCTTACCACATCTGCGATGACTAGGGCATCCTTCGGGTCACTCTTGGAAGGGGAATTATCTCGGTTCTCTTTGTTTCTTTTGGTCGTGGCAGGATTCACTTGAACGACGTTATATCCTTTGTTTGTAAGCCAATTTGCTAAGTTCCACCAATAATGTCCTGTAGGCTCCATACCCAAAATGACGCTGTTCAAACGATGCTTTTGCTGAAGTCCTTCGACCCATCGTTGCAGTTTTTCAAACCCTTCTACGGTGTTACTAAACGAGAGATGACGATTTGAGAGCACGATCCCGCGATAATTCGTAGCTTGTGCCACATGAGTCTCTTTAGCCATGTCGATACCTACAACAAGATGAGATGTGCTAATTCGTTCAATACGTTGATTTTGTCCTTCTGTTTGTTTAAACTTCATAGTAAGAGCGCCTCCTTGATGGTGTTGGGTTTCGAACCCTTGGACAAACCCATCATACCGAGGCGCTCCTTTTTTGACAAAGACGATTTCTTAGCCTTAACAGGAATGTTTACGTCAACGAGGCTGCCAATTCATACCGGCAGCCTCGTCCTGGTTTCTTAATGAACAAACGTCATCCAATAAATTAGTCATTGAATCAAAAGGGTGTTTTCCAAAGTCAATCCAAACAACTGCTATTTAAATTAATAGGGCAGATACGTATGTCAGGAATACAAATATGCCAGCTTAATACACGAAGAAAGAGGGATTGCCGCCCCTCTTCACTTCTCCTCTTTCGGCCACTCGCCCCATATACCCATGCAATTGCCGTCTGGGTCGAGGAATTGGAACCTATAGCCGCCGCCTGGTTTATAGACCACCTCCTTGACGTTAGCGCCCTTCTGCTTCATCTCTTCGTAAAGTTCATGGATGTTATCCACTTGGAATGAGAAGAAAATTTTCTTTTCCCCTTGGCGGAGACAAATTCCATTTTTGGAACCTCATTCGTATGGATCAAACCCAAACCCAACCCCATCCCGTTCAGCCAAGCTTCCTCATCACGACCGCTCAAGCCTGTCCCGCTCCTCCTGGGACAGTTCGTTCAGATCGAAATCGTCGGCTGGAATTGTATACAAATAGTTCAAATGCACACCACACATATGCTCGTGGTCCACTTCGGCCAATGCCCTAGAAATGAATGCCCCCCAATCGCCACCCTGGGCACCATATCGTTTATAACCCAGCCGTCTCATCAGCTCCGCCCATGCTCGGGCGACCCTTTTTACGTTCCACCCCGACTCCTGGGTAGGACCTGAAAAACCTAAGCCGGGGATCGACGGGATGACCAAATTAAAGGCGTCGGCCGGATCCCCGCCATGAGACCTCGGGTCAACAAGCGGTCCAATCATGTCGAGGAACTCGACGATCGAGCCCGGCCAGCCGTGGGTGAGAATAAGCGGCAGCGCATCCCGCTCCGGAGAACGGACGTGCAGGAAATGAATGTTCGCCCCATCGATCGTTAAAGTATACTGCGGAAAGCCGTTTAACCAAGCTTTGTGTTTGCGCCAATAGTCCGCCAGCTTCCTGAGATAGTCGAGCGGCACTCCGTAATTCCAACCTTCTTCTGCCAATTCGTCCGGCCAACGGGTTCGGGCTAGCCGGTCCCGAAGGTCGTCGAGCTCACCTTGCGGAATCTCGATAGAAAACGGCCTTATTTCCTCATCGTATAATTCTGGGAAATCCTTTCCTTTTATAAACCCCATAAGATCAGCCTCCATTTTTAGCCTCAATTTTCTAGGATTTCTCCTCCCTTATTTTACAACCGAATATAGATAAAGGATAATATAGGATAATATATATTTCTCCATCTATTCATTGCATTAAATATATGGAAAAGAGGCGATTCCATTGGAGCTTCTGCAATTGAAATATTTCCGCACGGTTGCCAGATTGGAGCATATGACCAGGGCGGCTGAACAACTTCATATTGCACAGCCCGCTCTCAGCAGGACGATTTCCAGAGGAGGACCTTGGCATCCCGCTGTTTGATCGCGCAAACAGGCAAATTCGTCTTAACGCATTTGGCAAAGCCTTTCTCTCCAAAGTCGAATCGGCTTTATCCTTATTGGAAGAAGGAAAGAAAGAAGTGATGGATCTGGCGGGGCTAGAACGGGGGATGGTCAGCATCGCTACGAACACATTAAACTGTCTCTCGCCTGCTGTAGCGGCTTTTCGCGAGAAGTTTCCGGATGTCAGCTTCCGCATCAATCAGATTGCGCCTGCCGAGACGTACAGCATTGGGGAGCTTTTGAAGCAGAGCATTACAGATCTCGGGTTTGGACCGATATCTTTTCTAAAGCCAGGCATTCGTGAATTTCCCGTGCTGCAGACAGAGGTCTTCCTGGCCGTGCCACGCGGCCACCGGTTGGAGAATCAGAGCAGCATTACATTGGAGCATGCAGCAGACGCCCCGTTCATCGAATACAAGATCGGACATCCGTTTCGCCAAGTCAATGACGAGATCAGTCGCAGAGCGGGAATTCAGCGGACCATCATCTGTGAGGTGGATGAGCCCGCCGCTTTGGGCAGCCTGGTACAGGCAGGTCTAGGGCTTGCATTCGTCCCGGGATGCAAATGGAATGAAGTAACGCAATATACCTTGCTGCCTATCGAAGGCCCAGATAAGAAACACACCTTTTTCGTATCATGGAATAAAACGCGATATCTATCTGAAGCTGCGCGCGAATTTCAACATTTCCTTGTCGAGTATTATGCTGATAAGCAGGAGTGAGCTTCAGTCATTCTTACGGACCACCGGCCTTCATCAAATGGAAATGGAAGGCCCTAGTATTCTGATGGTATAAAGAGCCAAGAAATTTATCCCGGCATAAAAATTGAAAAAACTCAAGCGGCATTGCGCTTGAGTTATCTATGGTGCTCAGAATGAGCATCGCATCATTGACGATCACATGGTCAACGCTCCAGGGAGAATGTTCATGATTCTCCCTTTTTTCAAACCATCGACTGGGCAGCTTGTCCGTCAAGGTTAGGACAGTATACGCCGTCAATTGGCGGACAGTATGCTTTAGCAGTAACAGCATTAGACAGTTTAGAAACTAAAAAAGGACAAAGAGAAGGACATATCCTCTACATCTCTATCATTCTCATGATACATCCTTCTTCCATATCCCATCTAGCTCCTCTAATTTCCACTCCAGCTTCTTCATATACTCTAACATCTCATTCAGTGTTTCCATGGTAACGAAACCTGGGACTGAATTTTTTTCTACATTAATTATCTTATGAAACAACTCGCTTTTCTTCTCAACGCGGACACATCGAGAATTTTTAAATTGTTCAAGCAACGCTAAAAACCTTTCCCAATTTTCTAACCGATTTTGTAGCAACAAGAGATGATAATAATGATCACAATTATTCGTAAATGGATACTCAGAGTACTTCTTGTTTCTAGCAATTGCAGCTTTATAAGAATCAATGTTAGCAATCGTTTTCTTAATGAGTTCATTCATGCGGCAAAAGTTCAATAATAATCAGGTAAGTTCCTCTACCGATACAAATGTGGTTGAAAGGCCATATGCAGGGAGCCTAACACCTAATCAAATAGTATGTTGATATTACAATGACGAATGGTTCCAGAAAAAACTGGGCGACCTCTCCCCTGATTATTTTAGGGAAGCGATCGCCGCTTAATTTAGTACTTTTTAACTGTTTACTACAGGGATATGACCATCGTAGTCTTAACTGTTCTGTAATAAAATTTTTCAATTAAGCACTTTATGGTAGTGTACCAAGGTCCAACTGTTTTCGCTCCTCTTCAGTAAGCTTCTTAATTTTATCATTTGATTCTACTCCACTTAGGACAATATCGTATTTTCGCTTTAATAATTCATGGATCTCTTTCATGTCCTTTTCATTTAAATCAGCAAGCCCTTCCTTTCCTTTCAACCTACCTAGAATAATTCCGATTACTTCCCCCGCAAGTGAAGTGTTGGGTTGAATTCAAGCACTGCCATTCTTACCAGCAAGAATCACGTTACTGTACCCCTTCGGGATAAAAGAACGCAAGGGCATACCGTATTTATCAGGATCGCCAGAGTGTTGCCCCCCATGTACGATTGATAGTCCCCTGAAGATCAATAGGATATCCTGCGATACTTACGTTATCCCAAAACATCTTGCCACTCATAATATCAGAAGCTTGTATTACATATTCTGTTTGATGAACGAGCCTTACGCATTATAGGGAGAACGGCACGGGTGACGCTCATCGGACCGTAAAGATTAGTCGAGATCTGACGTTCAATCTGCTCTTGGGTCATCTCCTCGAAAAAACACTTTTTACTGCCCAGATCAAATACCATCGCAAGATTAACCTTTGAGCGCTCCAACCATTACTCCCTTAACAAAATACTTCTGCAAGAATGGATATGCTGCCAAGATAGGGAGTGTAGCAACCATAATTGTTGCATATTTTATCGTTTCTCCAATTGCTGCTCTATCCTGAGCTACTGTTCCGGACATCATTTCATCTGTACTGTTGGAAATCAGTATTTCCCTCAGCGCCAACTGTAACGGCCATAATTCTCTATTTCTTAAGTAAATCATGGCGCCAAACCACGCATTCCAGTGACCTACCCCATAATACAACACCATAACGGCAATGGTTGGCAAAGCCAGTGGCAAAATGATTTTAAATAGTATGATGAAATCATGTGCACCATCTATATGGGCAGATTCTACCAAACTGTCCGGAATTCCCTGGAACGCCGTTCTCATGATAATCAGATTCCAGGTTCCGATTGCTCCGGGAATGATCAAAGCCCATAATGAATCCATTAAACCGAGTTCCTTGACTAACAAGAAATTGGGAATCAGCCCGCCACCGAAAAACATGGTGAACACAATCATGATGGTAATCGGCTTTCTCCAGAAGAAATCTTTCCTGGAAAGAACAAAAGCTCCCATGGATGTCATAATAATATTGTAGGCCGTTCCCACCACTACAATAAAGAGCGTATTCATATACCCGGAATAAATGATTGGATTTTTTAACACAGCTTTATAAGCATTCAGACTCAAGCCCAATGGCTTCAGAAGTAAGCCGCTATGGGCTGTAAGCTCATCTGCACTGCTCAAAGATGCAAAAATAACATATACAAACGGATAGGCCGTTATCACAGCCAATGCTGCTAATATAATAAGATTCACCGAATCGAAAATGTAATCCCCAACTGTCTTTTTGACAACCATACCTTCCACTCCTTACCACAGACTGGTTTCATTAACCTTCCGGCTAACATAGTTTGCTGTTACGATTAAAATCAGATTCACTATAGAGTTAAATAGTCCCACTGCTGCACTGAAGCTGTAATTTGCCTCCACCAATCCACGCCGGTACACATAGGATGAAATGATATCCGCTGTTTCATAAGTGCTAGGATTATAAAGTAATATGACTTTTTCATATCCTTCACTCATCATATTGCCAATATTCATAATTAATAGGATCACGATTGTGGGAGCAATTCCCGGTAGAGTGATATGGACAAACTGTTTCCACCTTCCGGCTCCGTCGATGGTTACCGCCTCATATAGCTCCGTGTCAATAGCGGTGAGGGCAGCGAGATAGATAATCGACCCCCAACCTACGCCCTGCCAGATGCCTGTACCTACATAAATTGTCCTAAACCATCCTGCTTCAACAAGGAAGATGGTTCGGGAGCCTCCAAAATAAGCGATAATATCATTAATCAGGCCGTTTTTTGCGAAAAAATCGATAATCATGCCACAGATAACCACCGTTGAAACAAAGTGCGGTAAATAGGTAACGGTTTGGATCGTCTTTTTAAAATATTTTCTTTTGATTTCATTAAGCAATAACGCCAGAATAATGGGTGCCGGAAAAGCAAAGATAAGCTGATAGAAATTGATTAATAAGGTATTTCGGATGACTCTCCATGCGGAGATACTGTTAAAGAAATCATGAAAATGTTTTAGTCCTACCCAGTTACTGTCCCAGATTCCTTTTACGGGGCTAAATTGTTTAAACGCGATAATGACCCCATACATTGGAACGTAGTGAAACAAGATATACCAGGCTACTACGGGCAGGGCCATCAATATCAACCATTTATTTTTTTTATAATCTTTTTTTATTGCCTGAATGAGGCTTGGCTTTTTGTATATCAAATGTTGCGGCTGCATCCTTACTTGTGGCACTATTGGAACCTCCCTGTATTGTGAAATGGGGGAATTTCTTCCCCCATTTCAATCATGCTATTTATCAAAGGTGTCGCTGATATTAAACGATTGCGGATTTAATGCCTGAGGGAATTTTTTAATGAACCGATCATAGGCACCCTGTCTAACTTTGTTGATATCCTCAATACCCAGCTTTTTGATTTGCTCCACATATTTATCCCAAGTAGCATCCACATCCTCTTTTCCCATAAGCCACTTCAGGAACATTTCATCCTTATACGTGTTAATTTCATTTTGTTTGGTAGTGGTTTGAGAAACTTCATCCGGTGTCAAGGTTCCTCTATAGCTCTTATTAGCTTTAGTAACCTGCTTTGCATATTTTGTCCAGGTTTTTAGTGACTCTTGTTGCTGGGGTAACGCCATGTACTGCTCAAAATACCTTCGATCCTGTACAAAGGGTCCGTCTTTAAAGGCGCGGGCGTAAAACTGTCCCATGGTTGCGATGGGCTGTCCGTTGGGATTATTCGTAACCAGCTCCGTATATTTGGGATATCCTTTTTCCATCTTATAGCTCATGCCCTCTATACCGAAGTTATAGAGCATGGAGCCTTCCTTCGTATAACCATAATTCAGTAATGCGAGCGCTTCCTTCAGATTCTTCTTAGCTGCGCTGGTAACGTTCCAGGCGCCACCGCCGGTGGTAGGTCCATCCTTCGCCATAAAGGGATTGAAGTCACCCTTGTTAAGGACGAGATACGGCATGGCGACCAAGTCAAATTTGGGGTCCTTGTTCTTCATCAGCGGCAAGTATTTGCCAAGACCTGAACCGGTGTTTCCCACGGTTGCGCCGGCTTGATTTCCGGTAATTTTGGCATCGATGGTTTTGGAATTATTCGTAGCCAATTCGGGGTCTAAGATACCCTCCTTATACCATTTTGCCATGGTCTTGGCATATTCTTTAAACCTTGGGTCAATAGCTCCGTATACGACCTTACCGTTCTCAATGAAGTGATCCTGGTTAATCCCCCATGCTCCGGTAAAGTAGATCCCTTTGATATTTCCGACATTTCCGGTAAAAGGTGTCGTTGCACCCTTCTTTTCTTTGAAGGCTTTCAAGACCGTATACAATTCGTCAATAGTTTCCGGCACTTGTAGTCCCAGATCGTCCAACCAGTCCTTACGCAAATAGCCTCCAAAGTAAGTATACACACTCTCGTGACCTTTGAGGAAAGGGAAATAAAACTGCTTTCCATCCTCTGTCTCTACATCCATTAATAAATCAGGATAGGCTTCATAGATTTTGGCAAGATCCGGTGCATACTTGGGGATTTCTTTCTTTATGTCAACCAGTATTCCATCTTCGAAGGCTTTTTCCCTTCCTCCCGGATAGTCTCCAAAGGTGCCCACAATAAAATCGGGTATATCGCCGGACGCAAGCATAAGATTAAACTGCTCCTTCGCCGAGCCTTCTGTAGGATGAATATACTCAAGCGTAACATTCAGTCTCCTCTGCAGCTCTTTATTCAGTTCTGACTCGGCATAATTCTTCATAACAGCAAGAGCAGTGCTCGGCAGGGGCTCCCAGACGCGGAATTTTACCGGTTTCTCAAAAGGTAATTTTATTGCGGTATCAGTCGAAGTTGAACTAGTTGGTTCAGCCCCTTTTTCCTCTCCTTCACATCCTGCCATCACCGCAGATGACAAAAGCGCTATCAAGAGGGGACCGGTAGTAATCTTGGTAAAAACCTTTTTACTTTTCAACATTTCTTTCTCCCCTTAAGTTTCATGTTTTAGCTATACGCAATTGTAAACTGACTGCAAGCATTCACACTTCATCAACAATTACAATTGCTAGGGCAAGTGTAGTATTTCTATCAACCGTAAATCAATCTCCATCCAACAGAATGCGTATTCAAAAACCCCAAAGTCAATATTAAATATGGAAAAATCATCATCAAAAAACAAAAAGCGGTGCAAAATCGCTGACGGAACTCGAAGATATCCTCCGGTAGGAGTTTTTCTCTTTCTATCCGATCAAACCCTTAGTTGCTGCACCAAGCTATAAAGCGCGCGAGCATAGTGTATACTTCGGCCCGGGAGATAAACTACAGCAGGGTTGGACTAGCTCCATGTCACAGCCTTGTTATCCGCGTCAGCGGGCTCCGCTTTTGCAGTAAGCTGGACTGTTGAACTCCCAGAGATGGTATACAGTAGGGCGCTGGTCTGATTCAAGCTTGCCGGTGACAACCTTCGGTTGTTTGTAGGCAACAATGGTCAACTCCGCATGGGGACTGGCTTTATGGGTATCGGTCTCACGGTATCGAACCCAATAAGTCCCGGGCGATAGATTCGGGATGGTATCACCTGTTACACTCGACCAGGCGCTCCCATTGTCGGCGGACCATTCCATGGATGCGTTAACGCCGGTAATGCGTCCATCATTGGCGATAACCGCTGTTTCATTGATATGTCCAAGTCCTTCTGGCGCAACCTTCGCTCCTCCCGCAACCATAACTTTGAAATCATCGAAGTCGATGGAGGCATTGGAGAATTTGTCGATGCCTAACACCTGGCCAATCAGCTTGGTACCGCCTGTATGGCGGAAGTTATAGTCAGTGGCCACCTCAACATCATCAATATAGACGGTATAGGTCCTGGCCCCCCAGTTGACCACCATCTTGATTTTATACCATGTATTGAGTGAAGCGGGTTGGACTGGGACCTTATTAGTAGGCCCCTTCTGCACTAAAATGTTACTCTTATCAAATGCCGTGACCATGGAATAATTGCTCGCACCGCTGTCATTTCTCACCATGGCGCCATTGAAGTACCCGGTGCCGACGTTTATTCTGGCGCGATATTCGATAACGATGCGCTGATCCGCTTCAGCCTTCGCCTCGCCTGCAAACGGCAGGAACAGGTTTGCCTTGGGTTCCGTAGTAGCGGGTGTGGCCAGCCGCAGGAATTTATTCCCGTCCTCTTCCTGCACAGTGGCGGTAGAGCCCTTGGTCAGGGCTTCGATCGTAATCCCGAACGGGTACTTGCCAGTCTCATCGTCGGAGAAATTCCGGTAAGCGTTATAGAACACGCCATTCTGTGTACCGTTGAACGAACCTAACAGATCTGCTTCCGCTTGAGCAAGGGTGCTCTGTGCCTGGTTAAGCTGCTCTTCTGTCAGGTTGGCGTCTGCGGATAGTTCCTCTGTATGGTTCAACTGAGCCAGGAGGGCGTTATACACCGCTTGACTATAGCTTCCCAAACCTTTGTCCAGAGGGTATGAGGAACTGTCTATCCTGCTCTTAACTTGATTCACAATTTCATCAAGACCCAATCCCAGGACAACCTCTACGGAAACGGCAGCAGGAATCTTCTCCCCATTCAGTGTCAGCAGAGCAGGTACCTGAACAGTGCCTAGCGAGTTGAAGTTGATTCCTTCCAGCTTCCAACTGACCCCGGCAGTGCCTCTCTCCCCCTTGTAGATGACATCCACAGCACCAGGAAGCCTGGGTGTCACTCCGGATGGAGTCTTGAGTTGAGTAATAATCTGAGGAAGCAGAGACGGATCAGGAGTTACCGTCAAGTTGAACGTTGCTTCCTTGCCGTCATATACGGCTTGAATTACCGTATACCCCGGTTGAGTATCATATATCTGACCGGTGACCGAAACCTTGGCCACGCCGGGATTGCTGCTGGAATATGTGGTGCTAGCCGTCACATCCTGCACTTCATAGGTGTTGTAGCTTGCTGCTACCCGCATCTGCCCTGTCTGCCCTCTGGTCAGGACGTTGTTCAATCCGCTGATGGCAATGGACTGCAAAGACCTAGATTCAGCGAGAACCGTAACCGTCGCTGTGGCCGTTTTCCCGTCATATGTCGCGGTGATCGTGGCGCTGCCCTCCTTGACCCCCTTAACCTGATCCCCCTCAATAGCAACGACATCTGTGTTGGAAGTACTGAAGGAAACTCCGCTCTCAACTGGGGAATAGGTAGTGCCTGTTACCGTATACACAGGTAAACTGCGACTTTCGTCCACCCCCAGCGTATACCCCGGAGAATCGAATAGAATTACCGGCGCAGAATTGAGTTCAAATACATCCATACTATCAATTTCAGCAAGGTTGGTACTTGCTGAGAAGCGGATGATATTGTCGCCCTGCTTGAGGAGGACTTTCGCTGTGGAGATTCCCCAATTATTCCAGCCGGAATGAATGATGTTCAATTTGGTGCCGGAACTGCCGTTGACCGACAAAATTTGGGTCGCCGCCGTCCCACTTGCTGAGCCGTTGGCATTACGCAAGGACAGCACATAAAACCCCGCCTTCGGCACGTTAACTATAAACTGGGCATAATCATTGGCGTTCTTGATATTGGCAATCTTCATCCCGCCGGAAGCGGTGATCTCTGGCCGGACAGCAGGGCCGCTTTCGCCGCTAGGGTCTTTCACCAGCAGGGCATCTTCCGCCTCATAGCGCTTCCGCACCGGCTCCCCTGAAGGAACGGCAATCGGTGTATTCCGATCGACGGGTTCTCCCAGATGTGGTGTATTGTCTTCGTTCCAGGTGAATTTCTGTGTGCGGATACTTCGGTTCCACCCTGCACCTTCCCAGCGGGCGCCATGGTAGACGATCCAGTCCTCCTTGCCATCAGGAGAAGTGGTGAAGCTGTGGTGACCCGGGCCGATAACGCCATTGGCGCTGGAGAAGATCGGCTTGTTCCGCTTGTTCCAGGAGCTGATCTTCATCAAGTCGGCGTCAATCTTGGCCGTGATCAGCCCGAGGCAGTAAAAGTCTGTCCAGCTGCCGTTTGCGGAATAGACCACGTTGATGGTATCTCCCCTTATCGCGATTTGGGGACCTTCATTGATCTTGCCCGGGGATGTTTCCCAGGGATACTCAGGCTTCGAAAGCAATAGCCGTTCCGAGCTGATGGTTTTGGGATCGCTCATCTTGGCAATGTATAAGTTCTGGCCTAGCCCCGACTGATCACTTGCCCAGCCAGACCAGATGAAATAGTGTTGATCATGTACCGTCAGCACCGTTCCATCGATCGCCCAGAGGTCGGTGGGATCGGTAATTTGTCCTATGAACTTCCAGTTTTCTGTCATCGGATCAGCATTGTCGTTCTCCAGCACGTACATGCGGTGATTTTTTCCCTCTCCGTTGTCAGGCGAGAAGTAAATATACCATTTGTATGCGCCATCGCTATCTTGGAGATAGTGAATTTCCGGCGCCCACACATTGGAACTGTACATGGTACCCGGAACCGTTCTCCAGACAATTACCTTATCGCCTGCATCAATACCGGTAAGCGTCTTCGATCTCCAGAGTGTGACATTCCCGCCGGTTGTATGGGTGTAGTAGTAATAGCCGTCTGTGTGCTTGTAAGCAAAAGGATCGGCTCCGTTCTGAAGGATAGTATTGTAGAAATTAGACACTTCGGACCCCCTCGTTGTCGATGCGGATATCGAATCTGTCGTATCTGGCGTCGGCTGTGCAGTCGCAGCTGCTCCAGACCATTGCGGCAGCATCAGCAGCACTGCGAGATAAAGCAGCAGATGCATGAATCTTTTTCTGATCATGTGCAATCCTCCCGGGAATCATTAGCCTCTCGGCTTTCACCGAGGTAGATGGGACAAGGGATGCCTTGTCCCATCTTCCTACACAAATTGCTTTTGAAGAAGCCTATAAATAACAACTACGGTTTCCGCTCTTGTAGCAGTTCCCAGAGGGTTTATCTCGTTGTTGCTACCTTGAATAATGCCGCTGTGAATCAGTTCAGCAACCGCAGCTGCACCATAATCACTCACCAGGGATACATCGGTGTACCCGCTGATGTTGCCAAGCGATGCACGCTCCAGGCTCTTTCCCGTTACTTTCAGTGCTCGATTGACAATGACCATCATATCCTGTCTTGTGATCGGGCTTTGAGCACCGAAATGGTTGTCATCCTCGCCTTGTACAATACCGAGGGTTTTTGCAATACCTACTGCATCATAATAGTAGGCAGTCTTGCTGATATCCTCAAGGTTGGTAGCGAAATCGGCCTTCAGCCCCAATGCCCGGACGATCATAGTAATAAAGTCAGCACGAGTAACATTTTGGGCGGGTTCAAAGTTGCCATTGCCGGTTCCTTTGATGATACCTTTTGCGGCTAAATCCTCGATCGCAAATTGTGCCCAGGAATAGCTTGCTCCTACATCATTGAATTTGGTTGTTGGGGGAACGGTACTCCCGCCTGTGGCACTTCCTGTGTTTCCACTTTCTGTGCTTCCAGTTCCAGTGCTACCGCTTCCGGTAGATCTGGAACCACTGCCGCCGGAGGAATTGGTCAACGTCATGTTATTGTTGCCGCTATCGCCGGTGACCGTGACCTAGATGGTTTTGCTCATATAACCGGAGCCGGAAGCCTGGATCGTATAGTTGCCGGTCTGGTTGACCGTAAGCATATAGTCTACCGTCGTTTGACCGGCAGGAACAGTATAGGTTGCCGAAGTTACCGTACTGGTGCTGTCTAGAATACTAACCGTTACAACACTGGAGGCATTCAGTCCCCCGATCGTTCCAGAGATATGATATGCCGTAGGGGATACAATCTCCGGAGTGAGTTGGATGATGCCCAAACCCACATCATGTCCGTTCACATCAACGGTTGTTGTGTACGGCTTATAGACGGCTTTTTGGACGGTTAAGCCGTATGAACCGTTCGCCAGGCTTGCAGCGAATTTTCCTTGTCCATTCGTATAATAAGTGCTTCCTCCAATGGTTACCCGGGCCGCGTCAATCGGAATGGTTGAGTCTTTAGCGTATACGGCTCCTGTCACTGTGTGGGCGGGAGAACCCGAAAAAGGCGCTACCAGGGTTAATGTAAACTTATCAAATACAAGGCTATAGCTTGAGCTCAAATCATTTTTACCCGTGATCCTGAATTCCAGCGTTTGGTCGCCTGCTTGAGTGAAAGTCACGTCTCCATAATCTACATCCGTGTAGAGGAATGGTCCGTATTCATCGACTGTATTCCCCGTTGCCGCTCCATTCACATAAAGCTGGGATATACCTTTGTCATCGTCCTTTTTGAGCAATGCCTTTAAGTTATATGTTCCTGCCGACGGTACATGGATTGTGTACTTTACCCAGTCGCCTACAGCATTGGCTTCATATACCACTGCAGATCCTCCTGCTGCCGGAGCTTCTGAAACTGTGCTGTAGTTGTCTCCCGAATTCGTTTGGGAAAGTGATTTTGCCTGGTACTCATAGGTAGTACCGGGAGTTACTTGCACGATATATGCCGTATCGGTTCCCATCGTTGGTAAAGCGATAGTTAGGGCATTATCGGTAACTGCATAATTGCCTTCCAGTTCAATTTTTGTTCCCTGCTGTTCTTTACCATTTTTTGTTTTTGTATTCTCTACAGATTCAACTCTGATATGAACCTTTCCGGCATTCTGCAGGTAAGCCGGGATATCCTTCAGGTTTAACGGGGTTTCGTAACGAATCGTATTATCGGGATTTCCCAGAAGGATAATGGATCGTTTCGCTTCGCTGTCGCTGGTCGCGAAAGCCTCCACCTGTTCTTTGTTCTGGATGGTTTTTACCTTCCTGCCCGTAGCATGACCATACCAGTAATACAGATACCATCGGCTTGTAGGCTCGGACAGTGTGGCGGAATCCGCCAATTCATCCAAACCTGCCCTGAAGTCAGGATTATCACCTTGCCATTGAGTATTTCCCTTCAGGGCATAAAGCAGACCGTTCTGCTCTGATCTCTCCAGCCTGGCGATGTAGTTGACTGACAATCCGGGATCATAACCCTGGTTGATGTCGCTAAGCTCCCATGGCCCTTGATATTCGGTAATTGCCAATGGCATTGGAGTGATCCCGTTTTCAAGCATCCAATTCTTTATCTCCAGTGTATGTCCTTCAATGTCTAACGGAGCACCGGACAATTCGTGCCAGCTCAATATATCCGGCAGGGCATTATTCACTTTGCAATATAGCAGAAAGTCCTTCAGGCCCTGGAAATCATATCCAAGATATTCCGGCGCCTGAACTTTGTTATGTGGGTCCCAATTCTTGATGACGTTATAAGCCCTTTTGTGTGTCTCATTGTAGTACTCCATACGGTCTTTCCATTGAATATTGGGCTCATTCCATGTGATCCATGAATGTATATCATAATTCTTTTCTTTAGCTTCATCCAGAAGCTTCCGTACATAGTCTTCCCATTCCTCACAGGTCGTGAAAGGTCTGTCATTTACGGGTCTTCCGGGCCACTTTGTTTTACCGTCATCAAATTGAAAACCATGATACGCATTGATCATGATTTTTGCTCCTGTAGCCTTGACACGGTTATAGGTAGCAGGGTCAAACAGGCTCGGCAGCCGCTCATGGTAGGTAGCACCCCTGACCGTCCTCACGGTTAACGGATCAATTAGCTTCTGGGCCGGATCAATTTTCCCAATCCCATGCAGGAAACCGCTTGCCAATTGAGTGGCTTCTCCCCAGTCTTCGGAATAGTCAATGGTTACAGCCGTTGCCCTCACAGCATCTGTACTTTGATAAAGTCTCAAATTGTCAAGATTAGGGCCTTCATTGACGGTGGTCCCCAGTTTTATAGTGTTATTGCCGGCCAGAAGAGTAGCTGTTCTATGAACCCTTTTCCACGTTTTCCAATTAGCGGTTGCAGGGAAGGGAAGAAGGCCTGGGTCCGGGATACTATTAACTTCCACTATAAGAGGTCTCTCGCTATTAGTATTTTTGTCGTTGGAGTATCTGATTTCTAATAAGTAGGTTCCTGCGACAGGTACATTCACTGTCCATGTTATAGAACCGCCGGGTTTGGCATGGAAATCTACAAATCCGCTGCCTTGAAAATCTCCATTGTTCTTGTTGTTATCGACCTTCGCATTAACCAATTCAGCGTCTTCAGCTTCGTATACTGGAATCTGGGGAACTTGGCTTACTACAGCGTTATCAAACTTTGCAGATTGATTGAATGTAGCAAATCCGACTTTGCCCGTTGTAAAGGATGCATCGGACACGGAAAGCTTTCGTTCACCGTTTACGAATCCTTCTATCGTACTACTGTTAACAAGGATTTTCAGATTATACTCTGTATCATTCATCAGTGGATTGGATATGGATTGCAGCACGATCCATGTACCGGCTTCTTTCTTCCTCAGAGCGAGTGTTTGGTCAGAAGAAGTATATGCGAGCTCATAATAGTTATCATGATCGATAAACCTTGCCATGAGATGTACCGAATTGGTTGTATAACTGTCCAATGACTCTACATTTACATCGGCACTAAATGAATAGTTTGTCCAAGAGGGTTCTCCTGCTACACTTTGAGCAGAGCCTGACAGACTGCTTTGCCTGTAAGCCCTGTTTCCTGCATTCATATAAGTCCCCCAGGTTCCGCCCTCAACAGTCCAATTTGCTGTTGAAGCGTTTTCAAAATTGTCAGATAAGAGATACACAGGTACCATAGACTGGGTGGCAGCGAATGAAGCTGCAGGCATCAACAGCAAGGATAAAACCAATAAAAGGGACACAAACAACGTTTTCTTACTTTTATCCATGTGTCACTACTCCATTTCATGATTTATTTTAATTCCTAATTAAAACTCCTGCAAATCCTCCTTTCCCATATTTTCTGATGCTTCCGGGAAACGTGGCATGGCTCCGCCATTGTCACAAACATCAACAATTGCTAGAGCCAGTGTAGTATTTCTATCCGCTATAAATCAATCTCAAACCAATAGAATGCGTATTCAAAATTCCCAAAACCAATATCAAATATGAGCAAATCATCATCAAAAACAAAAAAACGGTACAACGCCTGACGATGTCTGCTTCCTGCGGCATTGCTGGAGTGCCGGCGGTCCGGCAGCACAGGACGGGCATGCTCCAGATGGTCATATAAAGCCCGAAGGAAAATTGTGGAATTTCATTTGTAGTGTATTGTAGTATAATATTTAGGAACGTAGGCTCTCCAAGATCGGTAATCCCTGCTTGCGGAGCGTGGGGACGAACCTTCGAATGCGGCTGAAGATCCGGGTACCCTCCTCCGTGCGGAATTTTGTTACCCTAATCATAATAAAGAGGAGATCTCATGAACGTAAAGAGAGTTTTGAACACTAGAAATAGTATCATTTTCACCCAAATTTTATCTTATATATTGATTCTGTTAATTCCTATCATTTTCACTGGAATCGTTTATTTTGTTACTGTAAGGACCATTGAGCAAGAAACAAACAGGGCAAATCTTGCTATGCTGAAACAAGTTCAGCTGAATATGGACAACATCTTAAAGGATGCCGAGCGCTTAAGTTTTGATATTGCCTTTAACCCGGATATTCAATTGCTGGCCACTTCGCAGGAAACGAACTGGAATAACAAACAGTATGAGGTTTCTCAGATACTAAAAGATTTCAAAAGGATGAATATAACGAATGGCTACATAAATAATTTTTATGTATACCTTAAAAACTTGGATGCTGTGATTTCTTCAACAGCAGCTTCAAGGAGTAATTATATGTACTCTGTTCTTGTCAATAATGACATAAGGTATGCACAATGGATAGATACTCTTCAAAATGTGTACAGCGGCAGATATATCTCAATAGGCAATAAGACAAACTCAAATGAGGATTCCGGAGCGCTCGCTTACATGCGTTCAATCCCAATATCAAATTCGGAGAAGTCTCTTGCCACAATCGTCATCTTGTTTAATAAAGAACGATTTACTGAAATGATTCAAAATATACAATCGGCGCAGTATGGAAGTATCTTTATTTTAGACAAGGATAACAACATTCTTACGTCGACTGCTTCTTTTCATTTATCGGATATCTTGCAGGTGGATGAGCTGAGCGATAGCGATAATATGTTGGTGAAAGGACAAGGAAAGGATTCGTTAATCATATCCTATACGAAATCCGATGTATCCAAGCTAAAGTATGTTTCCATTGTTCGGCGAGAGATTGTGATGGAAAAAAGTGAGTTTACAGAAAAATTAATGATAGCAAGCATTATACTATGTTTAATTTTTGGAGGAGCAGTATCGGTTTTACTTACATGGCGTAATTATAATCCGGTTCGTAATCTCATCCGTATCGTCCAAAATGGGAAAATAAAGAACTCTTATGACAGATCCAGTAATGAATATCAGTTTATTTATGAGGCAATTCAGGATGCTCTTCAAGAAAAGGAAAAAATAAACCTGAAACTTAAACAGCAAAGCAGTGTTGTGAGAGCGGATTTTCTGCAAAAGCTTTTAAAAGGGAAGTTTGGCAATATATCTGTACATCACAATGCATTTTACGCTCTTGACATGCAGTTTATATCCGGAGATTTTATAGTAGTGCTCCTATCCATAGAAGATAAGGGCAAGCTTATTTCCTTAGGGATTGGAGATGATTTTGAAGCGAAGTCAAAGCTCCCCAGCTTTGTGATCACCAATGTTTTTGAGGAGCTCTTGGGTCAAAGGTATAAGAATTTTGTTACAGAGATTGATGAGAAAATAGTATTCCTAGTGAACCTGCAGGATCCTGAAGCGGTAGATCATGTGCAGGAATTGGTAAACATTACAGAAGAGCTTCAAAGCTTTTTTAGAAAATATTACAATTTGATCCTTACAGTTTCCATCAGCGATGCCCACACGGGTATCCATGGCATGCAGGAAGCATATCAGGAAGCCGTAGAAGCCCTGGAATACAAATTGATTGCCGGTAACGGAAAGATCATCAGCTTCCAAAGTCTGAAATATAATGTCAGAGATTATTTCTACCCTCTTGAAAAAGAGCAAAAATTAGTGAATTGCATCAAATCCGGAGAGTTTGAAAAAGGAAAGCAATTACTTGATGACATTATTCGCTCCAACTTTATTGACGGCACTCCCACTGCTGAAATGACAAGGTATTTTATGTTTGACCTTGCAAGTACAGTCGTAAAAACAGTAAAAGAAATATCTGCTGCTGAACCGGTGGAAAAATTGTTTGAATGTGAAACCGTAGCTGAACTGCAGGTGGAGATTACAAATACACTATCATCGGTATGTAAACTCATTCAGTCAAAAACCGGTAATCGTTCCTACGAATTAACCAGGTGTATTATCGAGTTTGTTAATAGCCACTATGGAGAAGGTACCTTAAATCTAGCGATGATTGCAGAAAATCTGGGAATTACTCCAAACTATATGTCCAAGCTCTTCAAAGAGCAAACCGGAGAAGCCTTGCCGGATTATATCAATAAGGTAAGGCTGGAAAAAGCGAAAGTATTATTAAGGGACGAAAAACTCAATATCTCCGACGCGGCTGTCAAAGTAGGGTATTTAAACAGCAATGCGTTGATACGTAGTTTTAAAAAGTATGAGGGAGTTACTCCGGGAAAATATAAAGAGTGATGATCCTTTTATTCCAGCGGACCCGGAAGGGTCTGTTTTTGTGAGGAAATGAAATAAAGGATAGAGTTTCTATAAACAATGTGCATGTCAAAATGATGATTTTACGATGAAAAGGAGGATAAATACTATGCTTCTAACGGGGTGATCCTGGACTGAGGGAAGAAGTGGTTCGGTCAGATATTACCGTGGTCGGAGGCGGTCTGGCAGGGGTTTGTGCGGCAGCCAGGCTGGCATATATTGTGGGATTCATCTCTTCCCTTGGCATCGGAGGGTTATTGTACCTAAAAATATGGATACCGGTGACAAGAATCGAGGTTCCTTGTGTATCTCACGAGTTGACCGGGTTTTATTGTCCGGGATGTGGAATTACGAGGGCTGCGCTTTCTTTTCTGACATTGGATTTTTATCAGGCTTTTAGATATAACCCTTTGGTGTTTTTAATTTTTCCTTTGTATATAACTTACACAATAACAAATAAGAAACAGCTGTCGAGGATAAGCAATGTGATTATGACTGTAATGTTGATAGTGACCATTGAATCAGGACTTCTGAGGAATATTCCTGCTTTTGTTTGGTTGGCTCCAACAGCAGTTCGTTAAAAAAAACGTAATGGCCGAATTTGCCGCCAAGGATTATTCGGTCACTGTTTTGGTTATTCAATCTTGTTTGGATTAATCCTAAGAAAGATTCCTCATAAACGGATGCACAGCCTATCAACAATCTTCATAGGATCCTTGCTGATTTCATCCATAAAGGATTTTACTGCCGTACGTATTGCATTGATTGTAGAGAAAAAGACACTGTACATTACCGATTTCTTTAACCACCCCCACAGTCCTTCTACGATGTTTAACTGTGAACTGTATGAAGGTAAAAACACAAGTTCCAAACGCTCCTCATGTTTTGTAGAAAAGATTGGATGAGATTAGCGTGATGAATTCGTGCATTGTCTAAGATCATAACGGTCTTTCCTTTGGTGGATGTGGCGACTACATTCTTCAAGAAGGACAGAAACACTTCAGCATTGTATTGCTCGTGCTCTTCCCCATGAATTTCTCCGGATACGTAGTCCACCGTCGCCAACAGCTCGGTGCCGTGATGCTTCCTATACTATAATCATTCTGTGACAAAATTTTTCTTATTAAAGTCACCCGCATTTTGCTGCAATGATGAACGATCTTCAATAATAAAAATTTTAGCAACAAATGACCCATAATTTTACCACTTTGGCAAGCGTATGCTTCCATTTTACCGTGGCAGACTTATGCTTCCAAAACTAAGAAAACCTTAATAAAAGACTTTAACAGACCGTTAGCCGGTTCCAGACTGTTAGAAAAATTATTCATATGCGCTTCTCTCTCCTACTGCTTCATATCAGAGTATCCAGTATCCGTCCTTCGAAAAAAAAGATTCGATGTCGAGTAAGTTTCCTGGGATACTTCGTGATCAAAAGGGGGCTTTTTGAACAATCTCTTAAATTGAAAAAGAGCCCCTTAAAGTTAAAGGGAGCCCCGGCATCTTATAGCGAGTGTTCTAACAACCTCTTCTACTAATTGTCTTGGTTCATTTCGGGCTTCCTGCCCTCATTGATTTGTTTAATCCACTCCAATGGAACTTTAGGCTTACGGTCATAAGTAAGCAAGCCGTTAATTTCTTGTTCCACATCCGTTAGCTGGGTATAACAAAAGCCTTGAACAACGGGGGTTTTCAGCAATGGATGCACAACTGCCGCTAGCCGGTTAATGAAATCCTCATCATCGGCCGCTGCCGAATACCCCCAGCCTTCCCAGTCACTCTTACGGAATGAGATACCACCGAATTCGGAGACGAGAACCGGCTCATTCTCATATTTGTAACCCGGTACATAGATCCAACGGCGTGCGGGCTTCGAGCCTATGGCTTTGTCGACTGTGCTGTACCGCTCGGTCAATACTTCCTCTATGCTTTCGTAATCGTGAATAGTACACAGGTCGGATTTTACATGCTCCCATCCGTCATTCGATATGACCGGACGGGTCGGGTCCAACGACTTCGTTAAGTAATACATTGATAACGCATGGTACTGCTGCAAAGGATCCACGAGAATATTCGGCACGCCCCAGCTCTCGTTGATCGGTACCCAAGCTACGATACACGGATGGTTATAATCTCTGTCGATGGCCTCTATCCACTCGTTCGTCACTTTCGTAACATATTGCTCCGAGTAGGCATACGCGTTAGCCATTTCACCCCATACGAGCAGACCCAACTTGTCGCACCAATACAAGTATCTGGGGTCTTCTATCTTTTGATGCTTACGGGCGCCGTTAAAGCCCATCGCCTTCGTTAGCTCCACATCTTGCCGGATGGCATCATCAGACGGAGGGGTCAGCAGACCATCCGGGAAATATCCTTGATCCAGAACCAGCTTCATATAATAAGGACGGTTATTCAAGCACAGCTTACCGTCGATGACAGATATTTTCCTCATGCCAAAATAGCTCTTTACCCGGTCTTTCTCTTGACCGTTGACTGTTAAAATAAACTCGATATCATACAGATTCGGTTTGGCAGGTGTCCACCAACGGCCCAAGCTGTGATCGTTAAAATCATGCAGCTTTATGCTTCTGGCCTCTTCCCCGTTGCGTAAAGTGATCTCATCCTCCGCAACCGTTTCTCCGCCGAAGGAAATGACCGTTGTCAAAACAGTTTTAGCTTGACTAACAGGGCCATCTACAAATGCGCGGACATGAATTTCATTGCGGTCAATGTCCGGGGTCAGCTTGGTCTTAGTCAAATGGATCTCATCCACCGGCTCCATCCATACCGTTTGCCAAATCCCGGTCGTGCGGGTATAAAAAATGCCTCTCGATTTCTCTTCCCAGTACTGCTTGCCGCGGGGGAGGGTTACGTCCTTACTATAGTCCTGTGCCCGTACAACAATTGTATTGTTACCCTTCTGCAAGGCATTCGTCACATCAGCAGAGAAAGGAGTGTGCCCGCCAAAGTGAGAGGCAACAAGTCTGCCGTTAACCCATACTCTTGCCTCATAGTCGACAGCTCCGAAATGGAGCAGTACGGTTTTTCCGTCGAATTCCTTAGGGAGGGTAACCTGTTTCCGGTACCAAACGATATCGTGAAACTCGGTCTCACCGATTCCGCTTAATTCGCTTTGATAGCAGAATGGAACCTGTATACGTCTTGCCAAAGAACCGCCCTCATACCAACGGTCCCTCTCTCCTTCATTGTTGTCGTCGTAGGCAAATTCCCATTCACCGTTCAAATTCAACCAATTGCTCCTTACCAATTGCGGACGCGGGTATTCTGCTCTTAACATATCAGCACCTCTATTACATTGTGATTTTATAATGTATATTTCTATATTGCAATGATACAATGTATATTTAATATTGTAAATATGCATTACTACTTTCCGATGTAAGCAGACAACTGCTAAGCGCTGCCGTTCTTTTTCACATCGGCATAATTCAGCTTTACCGTGCGGTTAAGCGGTGCACGGTCCTCATTGGCTATCGCCCAATACAGCAGCTTACGTTCCAAATCCCCCTGAATGTATCCGTAACCGGAATCATTGAATAAATTGCAGAGCTCGTCCGGGTCGTTCCGTAGATGGTAAAGCTCCCCCTCCCCATTGGCATAGATGTTAAGCTTCCAATCATGAGTACGGATGCATTTGCCTTTCCCCATCCATGCTTCCCGGTATGCGCACCATACGAAATAGCTCTCATCGAACGGATGCCCAGGCCGAACCGTAATATCCGATACCCGGATCGGTTCCCCTTCCTCCCCGCTCTCGATCACCGCGAATTCTCTCGGAACGAACGCCTCCTCTTGCCGAAGGTAAGGCGCCAAGCTCTTTCCTTGCACTCCGTAAGGAACCGGAACTCCGCCCAGCTCCAGCAATGTTGGCATCACGTCGACCAATTCAACGAGATGCGGACTCCGTTTCGGTCCCTGGTATCCGGGAATTGAGACGATAAAAGGAACCCGTGTAAACGAATCATAAAAGGCGTTATGCTTTTGAATTAACCCGTGTGCGCCCATAGAATCGCCGTGGTCCGAAGTAAACACGATAACGGTGTTTTCCGCTAAGCCGAGCTGTTCCAGCTTTGCAAATACACGCCCAATCGTATCGTCGATAAATTGGATCATGCCATAGTGTATAGCTCTGACCTTACGGATCAGGTCATCATCCGCCATATCCATCGCATCCATCAGATGAGCGACCTTCTGCCTTTCCGGCTTGCCGGAAAGGGCGTCCTTGGGCGGCAGCGGGACCATTGCCGGATCATAAAAGCTAGCGTAAGGCTCCGGAGCCTGGTACGGCGTGTGCGGATCCGGAAACGACAGCCACATGAAAAACGGCTGCTCCGGCTTCCGGCTGTGCTCTAAATAATCGATAGCCGTTTCACCCAGCAAATGCGTACCGCATTTTTCCGGCGGCGCCGGATTCGTTCCATGCCCCAGCGGGCTGCTCCAGCAGTTCTGCTTCGCCCACTCATGGGCAGCAAGTACGCCTTCATCCTCCTTGTAGCCATCCACCAGATGGCCGTGCTCCGCCAAACGCACATAGTCAAACACGTTGTGCAGCAAGCTCCCCTCCCGCGCATCGCCGCCCGGATAATAATTAGCTGCCGCTGAGGTCATAAACGCGTGGTTTTTCCCGATCAGAGCCGTTTGATATCCGTTCTCCTTCAAAACCTGAGGCAAAGTCGTTTCAGACGGATTGATGAGCATATGGTTAGCATGGCACCGTATAGTTGAAGCATATCTTCCTGTATGCATGGATGACCTTGAAGGAGAACATGCGGGATAATTACAGAATGCGTAGTCAAATACGGCTCCTCTATCCGCGAGCGCCTCCAGAGCTGGCGTCCGGACAAGCGGATTTCCGTATAAAGCTAATGTTTCCGCAGATTGTTGGTCTGTCTGAATGAGCAAGATGTTAGGTTGAGATTGAAAACCACCCATTAAATACGCCTCCGTTCATTAAATCTTCATTAGCCTGCTAGCCTTTTATTGATCCTATCATGACACCTTTTACAAAATATTTTTGGACAAACGGATATACAAGCAGTACCGGTAAGCTCGAAACGATAATCACGGAGTATTTGATGCTTTCTGCAAGCAGGACGCGCTCGGCCATACCCGCTCCCTCAAAGCCCATATTCTCCGTCTGATTCAAGATCAATATTTCACGTAAAATCAATTGCAGCGGATACAACGAATGGTCCTTTAAATAAATAAGCGCATTAAAATAAGCATTCCAATGTCCTACCCCATAAAACAATACCATCACGGCAATGATCGGCTTCGATAAAGGAATAATAATGCTGAATAAAAGACGGAAATACGAGCAACCGTCCATTGAAGCCGATTCCTGCAGCTCAAAAGGAATACTGTTTTGGAAAAACGTCCTCATCACGATGAGGTTATACGTTGCAATAGCGCCGGGAATTAACATAGCCCATACGGTATTGTTCATACCTAACGCTTTAACTACCAAGTAAGTCGGGATTAACCCGCCGCTAAAAAACATCGTCAGCATAACGATGAACGTAAACAACTGGCCGCCCGGCAAATCCCGGCGCGAAAGCGGATAAGCGGCAAGCAAGGTCATCACAATGTTGATGGCCGTTCCAGCTACTGCATAGAAAATCGTATTTGCATACCCGCTCCAAATCGATTTATTTTCAAATACGCGTACGTACGGATCCAATGTCACTCCTTTGGGCAGCAGCCACACGTTACCGGCAATTACTTGACCCGGATCGCTGAATGAAGCGCTTACTACGAACAGCAGCGGGTAAATGACAATCAATAACAGAACTGCAGCTATTGTATAAATAATCGCGTCAAACCATTTGTCATCGGCCGACTGCAGCTTTTTTGCAGTTGCAACTCGCACAGGCTCCACCTTGCCTTCCTCACCATAAGCTGGTATCTGTCTTCTTCCTTGCCATCCAGTTAACGAAAATCAGCAAAATAAAATCGATCACCGAGTTAAACAAACCTGCCGCCGCCGTATAGCTGAACTGCCCGCCCTGAATCCCATTTTTATAAACAAAGGTGGCGATGATATCGCTTTTGCTGGCATTTAACGCATTTTGCATCAGTAGCGCTTTTTCAAAGCCAACATCCATCAAATTTCCGATCTGCAGGATAAACAAAATGATGATTGTCGGCATGATCCCCGGAATGGAAACATGAATGACGCGCTGCAGCCGTGTAGCCCCGTCTATCTTTGCCGCTTCGTACAACGTCGGATCGATTCCGTTCAAGGCGGCCAAATAAATGATTGAGCCCCAGCCCATATGCTGCCATACGCCCGAAGTGACAAATATAGACTGGAACCATTCCGCTTTGCTCATAAATTGAATCGGATCTCCCCCGAAAAAGGAGATCAACTGATTCAATTTCCCTGTTTGCGGATGCAAAAAAATGTTCAGCATGCCAACGATAACTACCAACGATAAAAAGTGCGGAATATACGTAACATTTTGCAGCCATTTTTGAAACCATTTCTTCTGCAGCTCATTGATAATTAAAGCGAGCAAAATCGGAACGGGAAAGCCTACTGCAAGTGAATACAAGCTGAGAGATAATGTATTCCATACCAAATCCCAAAAGTAGGATGATTCAAAAAAACGTTCAAAATGTTTAAGTCCCGCCCATGAACTGCCCAAAATACCGCGAGTTGCGGAAAAATCTTTAAAAGCAATAACGATTCCATACATCGGGATATATTTGAAAACGGCATACCACAGCAGCGGAAGAAACAGCATTGCATATAATTCATAGCGGACCCGGATACGTTTGAACCATACGTTTTCGGGTTTCCATGCAACCGCTGACGCCGGTTCTGTTCCTGTTCCTGTTCCTGTTCCTGTTCCTGTTCCTGCTTTCATATTGATGTCACCCCTTCTTATCCGGTCCCAAGCTGCGCGTTATTTTTTGTTGATCGTGTCATACGCCTTCTGATAAGCTTTTTCGAGCTCGTCAATCTTCATTTTTTTCAAGGTAGCCGCATATTCGCTCCACTTATCGAAGCTGAGCTCGCCGATGATGAATTTGGCAACAGACTCATTGATATATTTGTCGATGTCGGTCTTGATCGGCACAATTTGGTCCATAGTCGCTTTATCAAATATTGGCGCACCGTAGATCGTTTGCGGAATGTACTTTTCGACGAACTTGCTGACCTCTTGGGTTTTCTCGTTCTCAACAATATTGCCTGTTTTATCCGTTGTCAGGTATGGAAATGCTCCCCCCGGAACGAGATTGACTTGACCCAATGCCGCCATGAGTCCGCGAGAATCATTTTTGATCGAGTCGTTAATGGCAGGTTTTCCGTCTTTCATCGTGAAGGTTTGGCCTTCAATACCGTATTGATAAAAAATGCTGCCTTCCTCGCTGAAGAAATAGTCGACCCAACGGATCGTCGCTTCCGGGCTCTTGTTCTCCTTCGTAATAGCGAATGTGCCGATAGGCGATGCAAGCGGCCCAGAGGCGCTGTAGCTCTGGTCTCCGTGCGGCCCTTTAATCGGCGCCATTCCGGTAAATTGGCCTTCCACCTTGGTGAACGGGTCTGAAGCTTGAATGAAGAACATGCCGATCTTAGCCTGCGAGAGATTGCTCCGCCATTTTGGAAGATCGCCTAAGTAAAAATCTTTATACAGCAGCTTTTCGCTATACAGCTTGTTCAGGAACATAAGCAGCTCCTTAAACCGGTCGTCAGCGAGCCAAATATGAACCTTATCATCTTTAATGTTAATGTTGTAGCCCATTTGTCTGTCAAGTCCCCAAGAGCCGCTAAATGTACTGAACACCATTCCCATATCCCGCAGCCCTAACGGAATCTCGTCCTTCTCTCCGTTTCCGTTCGGATCCTGATCGCGGAAAGCTTGGAGCAACGTAACTAATTCGTCGGGAGTTGTTGGAGCCTTCAGGTTTAATTTATCCAACCATGTTTTGTTGATCCAAATTTTATCGGTTCTGCCCGAGCTGAGTAAGCGGATCGACGGCAACGTGTAGATGTGCCCGTCCGCTGCCGTCACCGATTTCTTGACATCGGGATATTTATCGAACAAGCTTTTCAGGTTGGGCGCATATTTGTCAATAAGCCCCTCCAACGGGATCAGCATGCCTTCCTGTGTACCGTAACGGGAAATGTCCGTGTTGCTCAGGTTAGCTCTTAGAAACACGTCAGGCAGCTCATTTGCCGCAAACAGCAGATTCCGTTTCTCATCGCAGCCTTGAGTCGGTGTCTCCTCGTACTGCATGTTTATATTCGTTTTCTTCCCGTACTCCTTTAAAACAAGCACGTCCTTCCAATCCGCATGGTTCGGATCCTTGCAGCCGAATACTTTTAAAGATACCGGCTCTTTGACAATCGGGAAGCCGCTTCGGTTAAATTCCCCTTCAGCTTTGGCTGAAGCAGGATCGCCGCCGTTTTCCGGTTGTTGGCTGCAGGCCGACAATAATCCGGTCATCGCGATAGATGCTGCGAGCAGTATGGACCCTGTTTTTTGGTAACCCCTCATTTTGTTACAACCCCTTTGGTTTAAAGTTTTTCTTTCCCCGATCCTTTTGAAAAGGCTTTCAATGGGGATTGCTTTTAGTATAGTCCGGGTTGGGAGGGCGATGAGTTGCACATTTTTGCACAATCGTAGCAAATATTTGATATCTCATGTTCTCGTCCGTTTGACATAGTTATACGGCGTCTCACCTGTGGCGTCCTTAAACACTTTAATAAAATAGCTGTAGCTGTTGAAGCCGACTCTACTGTAAATTTCTTTGACTGTACAAGTACCGTCGCGAATGAGCTGCTTGCTACGCTCGATTCGGTACTCCGTCATATATTCCGTGAAGGTACAGCTCATTTCCTCTTTAAATAAACGGCTTAAATAGGCAGCCGTAATTCCGAGCCGCTCCGCTGTCTCTTCCAAGGTCAAGCCTGCTTTATAATGCAGCTGAATCAGCTCAAGTGCTTGCCCGACATAGCGAGAATGTCCGGCACCCGCTTTGACCTTGCGGAGCTCTTCAGCCAAGCGGTTATAGACACCGGAGACCGCTTCCAACGCCCGGCCCGCATGAACCGGCTGCTTCTGCAAAGCTGCCATCTCAAGGAAGACCCAATCGGCGGCGGCGCCTGCCTTTTTCGCTATCTTAGCGGCGGTTTGCAGCAGCTCCGTAACCGCGCGCTCCTCCGCTAGCATGACCTGATGCTGGCCAGCCGGCAAGCCGGCAAATACCTCGCGGACAACATTAACGGCATCGCCGGAATGGAGGGATTCCATGGCGGCGAGCAGCTCCTTTTCCTGTCGTATGGAGACGTAAGGAACAGCCGGACCTGTATCATCCTGGCTCGGGGCATCTCCGTTCCAACCTTCCAGCTTGCGCAGAAGTGACTGATAGGTATGGGAGAGGAGGCTGATATCATGCAATACCGGACTTTGTACGAAGGCAACGGACAGGTTGAAGTACAGCTCCATCGACTTTTCCAATCGCGATATTCGTCCACCTGCATACTGCTGGAGAGTGTGCTCGCTCCGCTCGTTCTCTAGTGAAAGCAGAATGGCAAATTTCCCCCGTTCCATATAAACCGTACATCCTGAGCCCGATTCCTCGATAATTTGCCGGCAAAAACCGGTGATCGAACGGATAAACAGCGTCAGCTCCTGCTCCGTCATTCTGGCCGAGATTAACTCATAATTAAAGCACTGCATCATGAGAAGCACAAACCTCTGATTACCCGGGCCCGGGCCGAATACCATTTCATAAAAATGCTCTTGAATAGTCCGGAGGTCGGGAGAGATGCCCAAGAGCAGCTCGCGCATATAATTTTGAGCTAAAGCGGGGCTTGCGGTTTCCCATTTCTCATTCTCTTTCACGCGCTGCTGCATATGCCTCGCGTCCGCTTCAAGCACGCTTCGCACTTTATCTAATACTGCGGTTAAGGCTTCGGCGTTCAGCCTATGCTTCAGTAAGTAATCGATTGCCCCGAAGCGAAGCGAGCCTCTAACATAATCAAAAGAATCATAGCTGCTTAATGCAATGACTTTCGTGGAGGCATGGTGTATCGATATATGCTCAATGAGTTCAACGCCGTCGATTCCCGGCATATTCATATCAACAATGACCAAGTGGGGTCGCTGCTCTTCGATGATCCTCTTCGCTTCCGTTCCGTCTCCTGCTTCGCCGCAAAGCACAAACCCATGCTGCTCCCAGCGGATTAAAGACCGCAAATGATTCCGTACCAATAGTTCGTCATCAACCGTGACTACTTTCCACTGCATCGTTATACAAGCCTCCTTTGCTGAGGTACCGTCAATTCTACCGTTGTAAATACCCCTGGCTGGCTGTACAAGGACAGTCCATACATGTCGCCGAAAGCAAACTTGATCCGCTCGTTCACATTTTTAAGCCCGATACCGCTGTTGGACGGTGATTGAGCTTCTCCTGTCCTGGCTCTGCCACTCAAAATGTCAGCAATTTGTTCTTCCGAAATCCCTGCCCCGTTATCAGTAACATCCAGCTTTACCCGTTCCATGCCCTCCCCGTAAATACGGATCGTTACCGTACCATCAACCCCTGATCCGCCTAATCCGTGATGCAGCGCATTTTCTACTACAGGCTGCAAGGTCAGCTTAGGGATCAAGCAATCCAGCACACTCTCCTCCGTATCCGCAATTACTGTAAGCCGGTCCAGAAATTTAAACTTTTGTATGCTTAAATACCGTTTTACCTGATCCAGCTCCTCGCGTATCGTGATCATTTCACGTGATGGATCAATGGCAAACCGCATGATCTCAATTAAAGATTCTGAAATTTCTTCGATGTTGCGCGCGTGCTGGATGCCGGCCAAATACTTAATCGTGTTTAACGTGTTGTATAAAAAGTGAGGTTTAATCTGCGCTTGCAGCGCTTTATACTCAGCCTCGCGCTTTTGCCGTTCTCTGGTTTGCGTCTCGTTCATTAAGTCCTGTAAGCGGCTCATCATCGAATCGAACATTTCACTCAGCTGCCCCACTTCATCATTGGACCGGATTCGCGGCCTCGCGTTCAGATGCCCTTCCCGGACCAGTCTCATCGCATTCCGCAGCCGCTTGATGTTTCTGGTTATTTGATTAGACAGCAATATGGATACAAGCAGAACGGTGATAAGTACAATAACTGCAATCGTAAAGATCTGGTCCCGAATATTATGCACTTCACTCAGCAATGAACGGAGAGGGACCATCCCGACAGTTGTCCAGCCTGTAAACTCGGACGAAAATTGAACGGTTAGATAGGAGGTTCCGTCTACTATTACCAGCTTATTTTCAAATCCGGTTGATTTAGATTGGATGATCTGGCCTAAGCTTGTCTCACCTGCTTGCCTGCGGATGAATTCCGGGTTCGTGTGATACATAATGTTGCAGAACTCATCCAAAACAGCAACCATACTGTCAGCAAGCGGTTCGATATCGAACACCTTCTGCACGATACCCCGATCAAATTCAACAATGCAATACCCAATGACTTGACTCCCTGAACTAATCGGACGGATCAGCATAATCTTCCCTTCCACGGATGAATCGAACCGCAGATGCTTTTTATTTTGCATAAGAGACGGCTCGCTTTTCAGCATTTCTATGACCCCCGGGTCAATCCGCCTGTTTCCGGTTTGATACAGCTTCCCATTCGTGCCTGCTACCGTGATTCGTTCGATAAACGGCTTGTAGGCGGCCATCGAGCTCAAAAAGTCCTCCATTGCTTTTTTTTCCATAAACCACTCGTAGGAAGGGGCTTCCGTGCCGCTCAAAATGCTGTTCTGAACGTTATCCTTGTTGCTCACAATCACTTTGCTTATTTTATCCGCATCCTCAATCATTGCCTGCAGATCATTATTGGCGCTGCTGATTCGTTCGGAGATGTAAGCGATAGCATTCCGTTCTATGACTTTAGACGAATTCCAATAAGCGCTATAGGCAATCGGTACAATGGCCAAACAAATGACGACGCTGAAGGCAATAAACATTTTTCCTTGTATGGTGCGCATAGGAACCTCCACTCGGTTTCAAATGGGAAAAGAGGGAGAAATAATATCTCCCGTTTCTTGTCATTATATATGATCCTTCGACTCCGGCAACTAGGGCGCACAAAATTTTTAAAACAAAATCCAGTTACTCGCCTAGCCTCATATTCATCTTAACCGGCATTTGGGTTATCATTAGGAATAGACATCTGCAGGAAAAGCTCCCGCAGCTGCATCAAATGAAAGGGATTACAATTTATGATTGTGATTGGCAGCATTGCTGTGATGAACCGTAAGATTCGTTCCTTAATTATCAGGAACACCAGTTTTGACTATGCACATACCTCAGATTTTATTTCCGTCTGAAGTCTTCAGATTAACTTGTCGAATGAATAACAGGAAAACATCACTAGCGTTGTATCAAAACTGCCTGGCAGGAGAAGGTGAATATTTTCACGAAGTATCTCTTTTTATAATGCAAAAAGGCTTTTATTTGATAATAAATAAAGGCAGGCGATTGTGTGTCACCGTCTGCCTCGCTGTATATTTATTCACACAAATGTAATCTAACGAATTCTGCAACAACCCGTCTAACAAACCGCCCGCATAAAAAATAGGTATGTGTGAGCATGATTATTGAGAAATTTAAAGCATAAAGGCCCAAAATAATCATGCTTTTTCGCGCAGTTATTGAGAATTAATAAGTCAATTTTCCAATGTTGAATCACTAATAGCATAATTAATGCGAAATCCTCCGTTGAATCACTTATAGCATAATTAATGCCTAATACTCCAAGAACTAGGAATGGTCATTGTATAAATATACATGAATATACATGAATATTCATGTATATTCATGTATATTGATCTATATTGTTCTGTAATCTTCTATAGCAAGATATGTGTTATTAAAGTCACCGCGGTAGCTATAAATTGTTTCGCTGTCTCGATGTGCGATCTTCAATAATTCTGACACTTAACGTATGAGCATGCTGCTTTGGCAAGCTTTTGCTTCCTCTTACCATGTCAAATGCAACTAGAATAAAAAGTGGAGTGGGGCAGGATAATCAACTTAACGAAGAAAGAGGTGTCCTTATATGGGAAAACAACGATAACGGGATGTAACAGACGGTGAAATATATTCACGAGCAATCCAAAACGGTGGAGGAGATCGTGGGCGTATTAAACACTCAGTAGAGTCTGGCCAGCAAAGTAAAATTAATCAATTAAATATTGGGTTTAGCATAAACAAAACAAATCAATATGGCAGCAAACTATGATCTGTTTTAAAAGTTGCAGCTTGAAGCTCGTAACCACTGTGAAAACAACAAAATTGGTTTGAATCACTCAACACAACTCCAACAAACAGCACGAACTCTCATTTCAATTACCTACATTCTACTCCGTAAAACACAGCACCGGAAGCGCCACCTTCGTCTAAGGGTGAGAAATCCACCGTCAGTAACAGCGAAAGAAGCGTTGTCGTGATGAGGGTGCTTGATGCCCTACGGTTATCTATGAAAAATAACGGTAAGCAAATCATGCTTAATTAGGGCTTGCTGAACAAATCGCTTTTTACATGATCACAGACAAACGGACTCCTAGGGCCGACCAAAGCCATTGAAGAAAATGCAAAAGAGAACCCGGAGTCTCTTCTCGAGATTCATGAACAGTAGCAGTCCAATCACGCACTCGTTTGTCGTTTGAAGCCCGCTCGAATAAGGCTGGGCCCGTACCAGCGTTTGCCTTCGCCGAACTTACCCTCCATCGAGTTTCGTGCGGCTGCATCTTTCTTTTGTCCTTGCTGATCGGCAGACGATCGCCCCAATCCATTCATTCATTCAATTGATCCAGGAGCTTCTTGTAGGACAAGAACTTGACCCCTTTCAACATACCGTTTAGAGAGAAATCCTTTTGGCGAATTGACCCACATCTCGCTCATAACAACATTTTGGGGTTGCTTTATGGCATAGACAACTGCTCTGGCAATATAATCTGCGTTTAAGAATATCGGTCCTATTGCAGTATGCAGCATTTTGAGGAGTGAAAATTGGGGAAAAGCAAAACATCTAAATACCGAATTTCTCATTTTTTCTGATAACAGCAAAGATCATTTGAAGGCTTCCTCCACTAGCTCAAGGGAATTCCTTATTTAGCAGAGCAGATCTATCAATAAATGTTTGCCGTAGCCTGAAAATTTAGAACAATTGCACATGTTATAAAAAAAGGATAGTTACTATGGCTAAATAGCTCTATCGTTTCGGAAAATGGTCGTTGGATTGTTGTTGCCAGTACGGTTAGGTAACGATGGTTATCTCGATTTAGTCTCTAGATTCAATGGTATAATTTATGTGACGAAGCGACTTTAAATTAAGTCATTTATTCAAGCAGGAAACCTCTTTGTTGTAATAATTCTACAGTAGTATTCCACAGTTTTTTTTGCATAGCGATATCTCCACCAGGGTATACAGGTGTAATTGGCTTACCAGTTCCAACTTTGAAATACCCACCAGTCTCCTCATGATATTCCGGCTCTAAAGCTAAACGAGTAATAATGTCAGCTCCTTTGCGTGGATCTCCTATACGCAAAAATTTCAAGAATCTCTCAAGTATAGATGCAAACCAGAGTTCACGTCCGAGACCTGTTACATTAAACCCTGGATCTAGTGCATTAACAGAGACTCCAGTTCCAGTCAATTGACGTGCAAGTTCAGCAGTAAACATAATATCAAGTAGTTTGGTTTTTCCATAAAGCTCAGACGAACCTCTGATATTAAAAGTAGATGTATTGGTCAAATCCTCGGGTAGCTTAAGTTCACCATGTCTTCGTGAAGCTTCTGATGCAACATTAACGATTCTGGCATTCCCTGATTTTACTAAAGAATGCTGTAATGTATGCGACAATAACCATGGCGCCAAATAGTTCACTGCTATCATTTCTGCAAGACCCTCGGAAGTTATTCGCTGTTCAAATGCATGCAGTCCTGCATTATTAACTAATACATCTATTTTGGGATATGCAGCTGTAATCTCATTTCCGACTCGTCTAACATCTTCCAATAAGGATAAATCCCCGTAAAAAAAGTCTACTTCTGATTTTGGCATAATCTCCTTTAACATTTTCTTAGTCATCTCAGCTCGATTCTTGCTCCTAGCTGTCAATACAAGATGAGTACCACGCTTTGCTAATTCAACTGCAACTAATTGCCCCAAACCACTAGTTGCGCCAGTGATTACAACAATAGGAATAGCCGTCATAATAATTCTCCTTTGCGATAGTTATTCGTGGTCAGTTCAGATGGTAACACTTTACATAATTATACCCATCTCAAACTTTTGACATGCAACAGATGCAATTATATAATTGACATATATCAACTATATAATTTTAATTGATATATGTCAATTAATTTTGTTGTAGGCATAAATACTATGAATTGAGGTGAACCCTATGGATGATTATGATCCATACAACTACACTCCGAGAGCACGATTGGAACTGAAGCTAGGTGAACAGATAAGTGCACTCATTAGTGCCTCGCATGCACTTAATGTCAGAGCTGCAGAACGATTCGATTCAACATTACAGCCTGCTGCTTTTCTACTTATCCGTTGGCTCTTCTCATTTGGTCCTACAAGTGCCACCATTTTAGCGGAATCAACAGCTATGGATCGCAGCTCAGTAAGTCGACTTGTCAATCAACTCAAAATCTTGGGTTATGTGAAAAGTGAAACTTCTCCTGATGATCGTCGTGGAGTACTTTTATCTCTGACTGAGCTTGGAAGACAAATGACTATTGAAGCTCTAAAAGAGAAAGAATCCGTCTTTTATGATCGCATTTCAAATTGGAAGGATGAACAACTTATTATTTTTATCGAAATGCTCAGACACTTTAACGGTTACGATCGCGACTAAAGAGTAATTCCTTATAGCGGGACGTAGCTTCATGCAATTCTGGTACTGTGATACGGTTCACCGCGAATGATCTTGAACTATTCTGCCAGTTCGCTTAACGCGCCCTTTAAATCTTGTCGGCAATCGGATAATGTTCTTGTCACAAATAGGCAATCGGATCAAGTTCTTGACATTGCCGATTGACAAGAACTTAATCCGATTAATTAAAAAGCCCGCGATTTACGCGGACTTGATTCGGACTATGTTCTTGTCATCCGACAAAAGTGCTTGCTTGCATTGGTACCTCTGAATGGTATCACCAGTACTACTTGATAAAAACCCTTTCTACAGTAGCCCCATATGCCTCCATAATGAGTTCCTTATTAACGATTATTGTGGATTGTAATTTTTCTATCTCTCGCTCAATGTCGTTTTCTCATGTTTTGTAAATGCTGTTCTAAAGCCAAGGTCATCTAACCTGAAATCAGGCATGCTTTTCCTTCTAATCGTAGAACCACAATTGTTTTCAACTTCTTCTATAGTTCCCATATCGTTCAGTATCATAAAGATCCCAGAACCAAGAATTGTTGCAAATTATGATGATCTGAAATATTGTTCATTTTCATTTAAGTTTCGCAATTCAATATAGTTAAATTCTGTATTTCACAGTTCACCATGTACTCTTCTAGCACCTTCGGCAATCGCTGAGCCGAATGGTATGTACCCGAATGCAGTTAACATACCATCAAAAAACTCCAAGGATGACATATAATAATATTTTCCTTCATCCTTGTAATGTATATAAGCTGGTCTATTACCACTAGGATCCACATACTTCAACGGATTATTTTGAACATACGTATACAAATTCAATCTCAGCGGATTCGTGATATCCCCTTTATACGTATCCTCATTAATAAACCGTCCTCACTTGGTTCATACCATCTTGACCGCAAATATTGAAACGAGGTTGCGTAGTCCTCGGTTTGCCACATTACCAAGGTCCCCGTTACGGTCTGAGTCGTAGAACCAATAGCTAGCATTTGAATCGATACCCTTCCAAACGCATGCACGCACCTCCGCCATGGGCGTTTACCGGCTCGTGCTTCGCGTGATACTGCGGATCTTTTAACATTTGCAGCGAGCAATCGCTCCGCTGACTTTATCGACGGTCTCGCATACACGCCCTAGCGTGGAAGTGAAGTCCATATTGCTCTCTCGATCTGGCTTAGTTTATTGAATTCTTTGCGGGTCAGTTTCCAATTTATTGTGGCTGCATTGACTGCTGCCTGTCTTGTATTTTTTTCACCTGGAATCGGGATTACTCGTGGATTGCTTGCTAGGAGCCAGTTGAGAGCTACCTGAGAAATTGTTGCATTATACTTATTGGAGATTTCATGCATAAGTTCAAGCAATGGTTCAAGCTTTTCGCGTGCCAGCATATATGGATTTGTAAAGAGACGCCGCATAAGCGGCGAAGGTTCTCCTTCCTTGAATATATCAAGTTGTGTGACCAAAGCAATCGAACGCATAGCGGAAGGATAGGGATCACCTCCAACCCTATACTTACCCGTAAGCACCCCTTCTGCCAGAGGGAGGATGGCAATAAGAGCAACTTCGAGTTCTTCGCATGCTGCAAGCATGCCATTCGTTTCAGGAAAACGGTATAACAAATTGTATCCGATTTGGTTGGAAGCCAGTCGAATATTGTGCTTTGCAAAATAATCATGCGCATGCTTCATAAGTTCCGTATTGAAATTACTGACGCCGACCGCTTTTGCCTTACCGCTTTTCACGGTATTATATCCCTCCACATCTCTTTCACCGATACAGGAAGAAGCCATAAAGCATTCCGGAGTCCCTCATGAGCAAATTGACTTCGTTAAGGATTTTTCCGAGTTTGTTGGATATACGATAAGATACTTAAATGAACAAACCGTTTAATCCAACTCACTAGTGAGAAAAAAATCGGCTTGGCAGCGCATGCTATCGCCGTTCACGCGCACAAGAAACGCTTCGAGGCTAAATACTTTTCCTCATTCATAAACCTTCCTACCGATGGATTGTATCAGCCAGCCCGCAGGTTCTGCAGCTTAGTCGTGCCGTCCCAATATTCACCACTATGCCGAAACGGATTGTGTACAGTTCCCGAGGATGCAATCTCATTCCCCCACATATCGTGCGTATAGCTGGCTTGAATGACTCCCGTTGCGTCTCTAAGCTGTGTTACATCCCCATGTCCATTGTGCATGTAATACAGCTGCTGCCCGTTTGCCTGCTGCGTCGATACCAGACCCTTGTCGCGGATATAGCGGGCTAAGTAGGAAACACTCGCACCGTTTACTTTTCCCTCTGCGATGACGTCAGCCCCATCGTTGTAGTAACGGGACGTTTGGCCGTTTTCCGTACGCCCAACCAATAAGCCATCTCCGTTGTACGTGTAGAAGCACAACGCAACTGCCGATACATGCCGGCAGTTGCGTTGTGGCTTTATATTGAACTATCGTGTCCCGTCCCTCGGTTTTAAGGGTTTATCTCACTAGCGTTGCATCAGACCTTGCACATCATCAACTTAGTAAATCATCGTGCGAAAATTCACAAAGTTTTTCCATGACATAGTTAAAACACAACTCCACCTAAGCGTAGGTGCTTATTTCCAGAAATTCTATTTACCTTTACCTTTTCCTCTTCTTCGGTTGGTGAATCTGCACGCCGGGTGTCTCTTTAACTTGCCGCGGCTCCGGCGGACCTTTCTTCCGCTTGCCTAGGCTGAATTTACTTGGTCCCCTATGCAGCTCTCTTAAGGAACTCGACCAGCTCTTTGTTGCATACAAACGTATCATTTCAAGTACATGCCATATCGTTTGCTTTGTTCCAAGTTTGACGATATGAACACGAAGCGATGTAAGATGTTTTTAGAATCGTGATGGATGACCTTGACGAATAAATTCACAGAAATTCGGGTTGTGTTGCAAAGCTCTAAGTCATGATAATATCATTGAAATTAAGTCATGAGAGTTGCCAGCTCGCTTTGTAAATCAGGGCTGTTTGTTCGGCCGTTATTCCCAAGAAATCCGTGACGACACGAATTTCTCTAACCTCAAAATCACGGAAGATGACTACACGGTGACGCTTCTCGGATCGACACTGAGGCGTGCCCAGTTGACAAGTGATATCGCGAATCACAGAAGAACCTTCCGCGACAAGACGTCTCAGTGCGTGTGGTTTCTATAAATGAACATTGTCGCGAAGCCGAATCACAAAGGATTGTCCATCTTTTTTATAATGATCCAAACGCTCCAGTTTACCATAAGCGCGATCCATGACCCTAATAAAATCGGTGTTTTCTAACGATTCGCATACCAACCCATCGTGCTTGGAGCCAATCGTTTCTGTGACTTTAAGCGGCTGCATATTTCGATCCTGTAAGGCTACATGCAACTTAATCGCAGCACGTTCTCCATGATAGGGAGCCCAAGGCAAACGTGTTTTCCCTACGGTCATGGTGGTGGAGTCAATAAGTAGCAATTCTTTGGGGAAGCGAAGCTTCCGCCTGGTTTCCCGGCTGCATTTACGGACAATGAGATGAAAAAGCGCCTTAAAGACAGCAAACGGCACATCTGCTGCTTTGCCTGAAAAACAGGAATAATGAACGTTAGGCAAGCCGCTACGGGCAGCCCGATCCGTTACCGAAACGATACCCAGACCATTCTTCACTTGCCGCGGCGCACCAATATTGGAGCAAATGATAGACCGTGAATTTTCGAGCCGTATCCACGTAACCAACCGCTTGGACAACGAGAGCTATTTCTTCCGATGGTAGGATGGATTGAAGGATCGATGGAATCGTGATAGACTCTTTCATGGAGTCGTCACCTTTCGGTTTGTTTGTAGGGGTACAAACATTTTACCGAGTTGACGACTCTTTTGCTACCATTTTGTGGTTAATCAACAGGCCTGATATTTTCTAATACTTTATTTTTCCAGTCTAATGGTCTATTTTCTTTTAACATTTATCCTTAATAATTTTAGCTTCAACGTCCATATCAACGCGCATAGTGTCAGAAGCAAACATGATAGAATCCTTCGTTTTTGCTGCTATAATTAGTGTCATTCATTTTCCCCCCTAAATTTTCAATTTGGGTTACCATTTGCCTGTAGAGCTCGCCGTCGTTCAATCTTGGCGCGCAACTCTCTTTGACGCTGCCATAAGTTCTCCCAATCATTCATTATCGCCTTAAAATCTTCCTGCTCCTCTATTGCTAATCTATCTAGTGGTCTTTCCAACGGTGTGTACGGGTACTCCTGTAAATACTGAAATACTTTAGCAATTCTACTATCTTTGGAAAATGTTTTGTTAACCATTCCTTCCAGGGTTTCTTCCCTCGCCGATCGTTACAATCGTGACAAGCTGGCACAACATTACCAATTACATAATCACCGCTCTACGCGGCTGCAATCAGATGATCGGGAACCAAGCCATTGCGGGAGTCTCCAGTATCCGTTATCCCACAATACGCGCAGTGATGATCAAAAAACTGTTTAATAGTGTACCAATCTTTATGAGATAATTCTTGTAGAGTAATTAATTCCATCATGCCCCGTACAATCTGGTAGTTCATTCTTGAAAACATGCGGGGTACCTATTGTCTTTTTCTTACGGGCATGTTTAACGGGATTCTTGCCACCCACTTTTAAATCCCCTTTAATAAATGGTGCTTTTTTATATTTATTAACAATGTTATACGCAAATTGATATCTGATCCCCATAATTCTTGCAATTTCCGCAATAGGCACTCCTTTGTCATGCAAGTTTCGAATCTCCGCAGATTTCGTATTATTTTTACTCATTCATAGACACCTCACTAATAATATTAATATTTACTCTATCTTAACGCATTTTGGATTACAGCATAAGTAATTGAAATATGTGATAAAGAGTGTGTTAAGAATGATGGTGGTATTCTTCGCTAATCAGTAACAAGATTTAGCTACAGGACAATACTTCCGCGTCTTCAATTATTGAAATAAGAAAATAAAACGGCTTCATCACACCTCGTTGGATACGGACTAAGGACTTCTTCCTCCTCCTCTCTCCATACACACAAAATTAAATAGGCGTTCACCCAAAAATAGAGTGAACGCCTATTTAACAAAATTTGTTGGATGATAAATTGGTATTGAAATGAGGAAAGCCAGCAAACACAAATGTTTGCTGGCATTTCATGAAAATAATAATGACAAATAAAGTGTTGAAATGGATTTCTGGGTAAATTGTTTAAATTACAAATTAGTTTTGAAATATATCTGACAAACTTTTGAAAACAAAAGTCTCCTCTAAGTTCTTTGATTAAGTCACCATAGCCCGCTATTCGACAATGAGAAATTACAAAGCTGTTCCTCTCAGCCGTTTCATGGCTTTAGGGACAGATCCTTTTGGTCACCGAACGTTACTGGTTAGAAGACAGAACCAACGCGTCATCAAAAGATACATCTACAGAGGTGGTTCTGAATCCGATTTTCCCTGTTGTCAATTCCGTCACAGGATTGGTCCATTCCGTCTTTAAAGCTCCATCCACATAACCTTTTATGGTATTGCCTTGAATGGAAGCCTTGATCGTATACCACTGGTTCGCCTGAGCTGTGAAAGGAGTGCTGGATACCAGGGTCAGTTGTCCATTCACAGCTTTATGCAACTCCAATTTTTGATTCCATACATTTATGCGATACATATAATAATTATCCGCATTCTGCACCCTGAAGACGATGCCCGCATTCGCATTGGTGATGGGCATTTTCACTTTACCCTCATATGTATAGTCCGTCCAAGAATCACCGGCTGTAATAAGCCCAGTAGTCGAAGCACTCTGGAACAAGGTTTTCGTACCCGCTGTCACCACACTCCATGAACCTGAAGATGACGTCCATCCTGTCATATTTCCATCTTCAAAATTATCGTCCAATCGAATGATTGGGGACACAATGGCATCGTCAAAATGGACGACCATCGAGGTGGTGCGGAATCCGATCCCACCTGTGGTCAATTCCGTTACGGGATTGGTCCATTCCATTTTTAATGTTCCGTCCACATAACAGGAAATTTTGTTCCCCTCTATAACCGCCTTAACTGTATACGACTGCTTCTCAATGGCTGCGAAAGGAGTGCTCGTTACAAGCGTCATTTGTCCATTGACGGATTTATACAACTCCAACTTCTGATTGGATGAATTAATTCGATACATATAATAATTATTAGCGTCCTGAACCCTGAAGACAATGCCTGCATTGGCATTGGTAATGCCCATTTCCACTTTGGCTTCATAGGCGTAATCCGTCCATGAGCCGCCAGGATTGGCGACAATAAGGGATGTTGTTGTCTGACTGCCGCTGGACAGCATTTTATTCTTGTCGACTGTCGGTACGGTCCAGTCACCTGAAACGGATGTCCATCCCGTCATATCTCCGTCTTCGAAATTGTCACTAAACAACGGCTTGGTATTGGCAAACATGATGCCACTTACATTGTCATTTAATACGCTAACTTTCAAGTCAGTTAGGTTTGTTGCGAGCTTGCCTTTCACATAAACATCTGAGAACATGACACCGTTAACCATTCCGCCTTTGGTGACATTTCCGGAAAGTCTGGATTGCTCAGATCCTACCTCGCGAAGATTAATGTTCTTTAATACAACATTGTTTACATTGCCGGAAGTACTAGTAGAAACTGTAAGCCAATGATTCCCGAATTGATTGATACCGACTCGTTCAATATCGATATTTTCAAACGTAATATTTTGAGCGTAACCTTCCTCCGGAAGCGTATTATTTGTGTAACCATGATCAACCAGCAATGCCCTTGCGCTTTGATACACATATGAATTTCGGACGGTCACCCCGATCTGCGCCTGGGCTACCCCCTGGCCAATTTTGAAAGCCGCGCATCTTGTCCATGCAAATGCGTCATCAAAGACTACATTTTCCAAATGTTCAAGCGCTCCAGGCCATCCGCTAGACATTCCCGTCTGCAACCAGGTTTTCGTAGAATAAGTGTCATCATCCGATATGGCAATTGAATGTTTAACAAGCACATTCTGACTCTCGTTTATATCGATAACATCATTTTCGATTTTGTATAAATCCTGGAATCCCTTGAGATTTTTTATTGTAACATTGTCGGAACGAACAACCATGAACGACCAGAAACCGGCATCCCGCAATATTAAACCATCAAAAGTAAAATTTGTGGTTGCGAGCGGGACCAACAGGTTATTCAATAATCCTTCATTTTTATTCGGTGCTGGCATTTTTCGCTCTCGCATCGCTATGCCTTTTCCATCAATAGTCCCCCGTCCCCGTATGGTGATATCACTGGAGTTTACGGCAGTACGAATAAAATACGTTCCATCCGCATTTCGTGAATCCTTCCGAAAATCAATCCCATAGTCTTCGCCCATGCCAGTGCCGACAATGACAGCGCCTCCTGCCAGGTAAAAGGTCACATTGCTTTTCAAAGTCAGGTTCCCGCTCTTATAGACACCGGCTGGAATGAATACAATGCCACCGCCAGCTTGATAGGCCGCATCGATAGCCTGCTGAATCGCGTTCGATGCCATCGATGTCCCCGTATTATCAGCGTTGTATGGCGATTGGGTCACATTATAAATCCCGGCACCTGTGGACGGGGGAATATTCGTCTCCAAGGGATCTGCTGCGATGACAATTCTCTTCGTCTGGTCATTGATTTTTACGATCACATAGGTTGAGGAAGAAAGCGTAAACGTTAGCTTGTTCCCATTAACAGTCCCCTCGATGTTCTTGGCCATTGGACTGATGGAATAGGATGTAATCGGCACATTAGAAGTAACCTCAATACTGACCGTGCCGGCAAAAGAAAATTGAGCGTAGTCATAGTCATCCTTATAGTTGATCACAGGAATTGATTGGTTATCCGCTTTCAATGAAAATACACTGGATGCGGTATAGATGGATGGCATCGGGTAATTCTGAATCGTAGCTGGAGCTGCTCCAACCGTTCGGGGTAACAAACCTATGATTATGATGGCAAGCACTACCAACAGGCCGACTAATTTTCTTGTCATTGTAAACATGAATATACCTCCTTAAGATTATTCACTGCCCACCGATAGTAAGGCAGCGAAGCTTCGTACGCCAAACAAGGTCCTTGCTTGCGAATTATTGAAAGCGCTGACATTTTTCGCAATAACAAACAAATCTATTTTGCGGCATTCTCTCCCCTTTCATGAAGTAATTATCTTATTTGTTTAGGCATGGCCCAATAAGATCGTTGAATAACTATCGTCTATATAGATGAAAACACAGACAAGAGGAGATCCTACGTCAGTCGTGCAAGCAAGTTCTCCTCTTATTGTAAAATAATGATGAATTACTTACTTTTTCACAGTTGCATACCAGTCATTGACTTCTTTGTAGCTAGCGTCTCCGCCTGCTGATTTGAATTTGGCAATGAATGCATCAATCCCCGTAAACGGCTCAGCACCAAAAATTAACTTGGTTGTGTAATCGTTAGATTGCGTATTTAGACTTTGAAAGTTCTTGGAGAATTCCACCATATATGGTGCGTAACCTAGAAGATCAGTTACTTTGGTAGGTTCAGGCGCTAATCCATTCAATGAATTCCAGGCATCGTACAGACGCATATCCTTACGTACACGTGCCTGCCAATAAATTGGGTAGTTCTTATCGTCCGTTCCCGTTAAGAAGTTATTCGCTTGATTCCGCTCATCAGTAAATATCGGTTGGATCGGTGAATATGCACCATCTTTGAGCGTGTAATGTTTATTTTCTTCCCCAATAGCCATCGTTCTAAACGTATCTTTCTCCAGCTTCGCATTCATCCATTTAATCGAATCTTCCGGATGTTTGGATGCTTTTGGGATGAAAGTAATACGGTCAAAGCCTTTTGAAGCAGATAGGCCCGTTTTACCATCTTTACCTTTCACTGCAGGGATAAACGTTGCTTTCGCAGTTGGGATATTTTTCGTTAATGCATCAGCAATCGTAGGGACATCCGACCAGTTCATCATAAGGATACCTGCTTTACCGCTTGTAAATTTCTCTTTCGTAGTTGCTGCCTTATTGGCAGCAAATTCTTTATCAATTAAGCCTTGTTTAAATAAATCAGCTACAAACGCTGCATAATCCTTGAAGGCGGGATCCAACACACGAGGTGTTAATTTACCATTCACATCATTCCAGAAATTCGGCATGCCGAAAGCACCAACAATATTTGGAATAAAGGATGAATCACCACCGACGGTTAAAGGAATATTCCCATCGCCATTCCCGCCTGGATCTTTTTCTTTAAACGCTTTCAGAACTGTAACAAGTTCATCAAGTGTTGTCGGCATTTTCAGTCCGACTTTATCCAACCAATCCTGCCGAATGTATAAATCTGTATTAACAGTCTTGGTGCTTTTCGTTGGAATGGCATATAGCTTCCCATCTACCTTGGCAGCTTCTAAAGCTTCAGGATCAATGACAGCTTTAATGTTCGGCCCGTATTTATCAATTAGCGGTCCAAGATCGACTAATGCCCCCTTTTTCGCATAATCGGAATAAAGCGCTTTAAAATCTGTGGTTCCTGTTATAGTCACCGCATCGTACGGCTCTCCTGAAGCGATCAGAATATTCAGCTTATCTTGGGGTTTATCCTGTGGAAGCATATCATACTGAACTTTATAACCCGTAGCTTTTTCCAAATATGTAGCAACTGGGTATGTATTATAATCATCCTTTTGCCAAATTTGCAGAGACTTTAGTTCCGGCTTTACAGCCGCTGCAGTCGGTGCAGCTGATGCTGCTGGTGACGTGGTGCTACTTGAGCTGGTCCCACCTGAGGAACAAGCAACGAGCGATGAAGCTGACAAACAAGCTGTAAGCGAAACGAGCATCATCTTTTTGTTTTTTTTCAACATACAAAAACCCTCCCTAGTTCATTGTGTAATAATATCATTAAGCCGTAGTTGGCATTAACGCAAGTTCTAGCCTTTCACTGAGCCAATCAGAACACCTTTGACGAAATGCTTTTGGAGAAACGGATAGACGAGCAGCATCGGAATAATAGAAGCAATAACTGTCGCCGATCGTATACCTTCAGGCGAAATCTTCATTATATCGTCCACACTGCTATTCAGGGCAGTCGAGCTATCTGCATCCATGACAATATCCCTTAGATATAATTGCAATGGTTTCAAACTTGCTTTCGAAATATACAGCATAGGATGAAAGTAGTCATTCCAGAAATACACCGTATAGAATAGCGCGATTGTGGCAATAACCGGCGTACTAAGCGGAAGAATGATACGGAAAAGAATCGTAAAATTGCGGGCGCCATCCATTTTGGCTGACTCCTCTAACGCTTCAGGTAAAGATTCATAGTAGCTCTTAATTACCAGTAGATTAAACACGCTGATCAGTGCAGGCAACATTAAGGACCACAAACTATTGATGAGGTGGAGTTCCTTCATAAGTATGTAATTCGGAATGATGCCACCATTAAACAACATCGTAAAAATGAACATGATCAAAACAAATGGAATTCCGGGTAGATGCTTCTTAGATAAAGGATAAGCCGTCAAAGCCGTCAACGTAATGGAAAGCACCGTCCCCAAAACCATGACAATAAGGGATACCGAGATTGAATGTAAAAACTGACTTGAAGATACAACATATTTCATCGTTTCTAGTTGAAATCCTACAGGCAGAATGCCTACCTTACCCGAGATAACTGCTGATTCATCACTTAATGCTTTAGATAGAACGTTAAGCATCGGCAATAGCGTAAGCACGCTAGACAATAACAGCGCAGCATATACGCATATATCTAAGGACCAATCGCCAATTGTTTTCTTTTTCATAGCTGCACCTCCTACCAAATGCTTCGCTTGACCACTTTTTTGCTGAGCTCATTACCCAACACGATCAAGAGAAATCCAATAACTGAATTGAACAAACCCACTGCTGTACTAAAACTATAGTCTTGCTGTCCTAGACCTATTCGATAAACATAAGTCCCAATAACATCACCAGATTGATAAACTACGGAATTATACATGGTCAAAATTTGTTCTGTACCTGCTTCGAGTAAGTATCCAAGACGCAAGACAAGAATCAGGATGATTGTAGGCACGATACCCGGCAGGGTAATGTGCATCATCTGGCGAATTCGCCCAGCCCCATCAATGGATGCTGCTTCATATTGCTCTTGCTCAATGCCGGCAATCGCCGCAATAAAGATAATCGCGTTCCATCCAGATTCCTTCCAACCTGCGGTAAACACCAGCACGCTTCGGAAATAGTGATTATCAAGAAAGAACGATATCGGTGTACCACCCAAAAACTCAATCACATTGTTGACCAAACCTCCGCTTGGGGAGAGTATGGTAATGAACAGTCCGGAAATAATAACCCAAGACAAGAAATGCGGCAGAAAAATAATAGTTTGAATCGAACGCTTGAACCAGCTCCTACGTACTTCATTCAGCAATAGCGCGATAATAATCGGAACTGGAAAGAGAAGCACAAGCTTGTACAAACTGATTAAGAGTGTGTTGATAAATACTTGCATAAATTCTTCCGAATGGAGTAATTTCTCGAATTGCGCCAAACCAACCCATTTACTTCCCGTAAACCCATCGAAAATGTTGAAATCCATGAACGCAATGATAATTCCATACATGGGCGTATATTTGAATAATAGTAAAAATAATAGTCCAGGAATAAGCAAAACGTAGAGATCTAAGTTTGTGAGAAACAGTTTCCACCTATTCTTACTAACCTTCACCGTTCCGACACCTTGTTTCACTTCCAATGTTCTAACGCTCATATCCCGTTCACCTCCAAGTTGTTAGATTTTAATCTTAAAGACTACTATCAAGTTCGAAGCACCGGCTATCGAGACGTGATCTCTGCGGCACTAGCCTACAAACACTATTATAAAACGCTTTCCTGATTGGCGAGAATGATGGATCTTCCTTTTATACTTGATGAATCTTACTGTTTTTATGAGAAGGTGTTTTGGATAAATGAAAGAGCACTCCTCACCAATCGAAAAATACTAAAAGGCATGAATTCGGCACTGTACCGGACTCATGCCTTTTAGCTTTACCGATAGATATGTAGTAGCTGATGCTGTTAGTTTTGTTACCCTTTTTCTCAATCTTGCTTAGAATATGTTTTAATGGCACTACCGTTCTCGTCGAAACAACGGATGTAATCCGTTAACTCTTTAAAGTTGACCCAAGAAATTCCTACTTTCTGATCAGCAGCACCGTATGACATGATCAGCTCATCTCCCACGACGATACCAGCTGTGGTAAATAAGCAAGGCGTCGGATAATCGGAAGGCATCTCCCACTCTCTTTCTGCGAACATCAGCCGCTCTGAGCACCGATGTGTTACTACCGGGAAATCGTTCGGCTGCTCCTTCACAATCATGAAGGACTGCGTGTAGCCAAACACAACGTCTTTCTTTCCATGATAAGATACGAGCCATTCGTCGTCCGAGACACGGATTGGCGGCCAACTTGCACCAATGCGGTTATCCTCCCAGTGAAAGACACTCGTCGCAAGCAGACGATGCGTTGCTTTCGGAGAAGCGAAGTCCTCAATCGTATTTGCAGCTGCTATGTAGATAGAGGGTTTCTTAACTTCAGCTCCTCGCTCGAACGGTAACACGTTCATTGGACGATGAAGCATCACATATTGTGAATTCCCTTGAATCATCATTTTGTCAGGAAAAAGAAAAACGTCCCGATTATCGCTAACGTGCCCTTCCGTCAGTGGGCCTATATAATGGAATGCTGCGCTATAGTTACGCATTTTCAACTGCTGCAAATCTAATTTATATAGAACCGTGACAGTATCATTGGAGCGCGCTGTTTTAATAAAAGGGTCTTCAGCTTCACTTCCATTGAATATCCACTCTGGTACATATTCAAATCTCGTCTGGACATCCGACAGCCAATAAGGGCCCGGAGGAAATGGACGACAAGCCACACTAACGTATAGCTCCCCTTCAATTGGGAAGATACGCGGATCTTCCATACAGCCATTCGCATAATTGCGTACGCGATTTCCATGAATATCTGCAATGTAAAGTTCGTGTTCTTCATAGCCTAACGCCGGCGATAGCGCTGGCTCACTGAAATCGGCTTCCCATGTTTCCCCATTATCTTCGCTAGTAGCATAGCCTAGGAAAATCGGGTATGGGTCGTGGCAGCCTTCTCTCCGCTTTTGTGCCAAAGGACCCGTTGCCCTGAACAACATATGCAATGTGCTCGACTCTGGATCTTGCACGATGGCAGGATTCAGCACCATTTTGCTGGCCCAGTCACAGCCTGGTACCGGTTCTAATGCCGGCTTATTTAAATATTTAAAATTTGGTTTCATGATCCGTTTTCCTCTCTTTTCTCTGTCAATCTCAACGAAGAAACTATATAATCGGAGCAGAATAGTTATTTTCTGGAGGAATCTTCCTATGACGAGGTCAGTTCAACACCAATCCAGCGTCATTTATGCTAATTATTTCACCCACACTAAGCTTCACTCCGTTACGTATAAAGACGGGCTGAACTTCTACATGTTCCGGCTTCAGTCAGAAGGATCCTGTCGCGCACTGGTGGGAGGGAAATCCGAGACCATCATCCCCGGTGACCTGCTCATCTATCCTCCGGATCAGCCATACGAACTCAATGTGCAGCCCCGAAGCGCTCCTGATTCGGGTGCGGTTCAACCTGTCGGCGACTATTTCCTGGCCGGTAACGGGGAATGGCTGGACTCGTGGTGGAAAAACAAAGACTTGCCCACTAAAACAAACATTGGCTTTGACGATACGGTCATTACCCTATGGAAGCATATTATCAGCGAAAAGAAAAAAGTCATGCAGAACCAAGAGGAGATCATGGACTACCTTCTTAGAACGCTTTGTTTGACACTGGAGCAAGTAATTAAGAGCAAACAACGCACCAAAGGAGCAGATATCGCTCATAAACTTAAGCTATTTATAGAAAGTCATGCCAATGAACCTCTTAGTTTAGAAAAAATATCGGCCTCTGTCGGATTAAGCGTCTCACGCTGCTCATATCTGTTTAAAGCCGCTTTTGGCCAATCGCTGTTCGCCTACTGTATTGACGTTAGGCTAAAGCTTGCGCAGCAGCAGGTGCTCTACAGCAATCTTGCGCTGGAACAGGTTGCTGAAAAGACAGGTTTTGAGAGTTACCCTCATTTTTGCCGAGTTTTCCGCGAACGATTTGGACATCCCCCAGGCGAATACCGGCGCAAATTTGGATATGGGTTCAATCCTTATTGATGCGTGCTTAGGAACTCTACGTATAATACCTGATTTTCTTGAACGAGCAGGGGATGAAGCTGCTCATACTTTACATTTTGAACGATACCATCCGTATCAAGTGCCAGAACGGCAGCAGCCGCAGCCGATTGCCCCAGGATCATAAATACGGGCTCCATCCGGATCGAACCGTAGGCTGCATGGGTAGCCGAAACACATACCGGCACAATTAGATTGGTGCACTCTGTCCGTTTTGGCACAATTGCTTGATAGCTTATCGGATAAGGGGCTTTTAATTTTACGTAAAATCCGCCTTCCGTGCTAACATGCCCGTCTTCGTTTACATAATATTGCGTGTGATGTGAGTCCATGGCAAAGGAGCCCATTCCAACGGAATCGAGCACAGGTTTTTCCAATCTGACCACATGCTCGGTCACAACATAGTCACTAATCATTCTGCGGGATTCTCTGATGTATAACTGTGGAGTCCAGTGACCTGTCTCGATAAATTCATCGAGCGGCAAGCCCCATGGCTTGTAGACCGCCCGAATTTCCTCCGGCACTCGCGGATGATTTTGAATGGTCCACACATAGCCTTGCTGATAGAGGCGATGAGCATGCCACATGTGTTCCCGCTCAAGATAGTCCGCCTCTGCATAACTATGGTTCATTCCGTTATAATCCGTAGAAATGCCACTGTTGTTATTGGAATCTGTCTTATCCGAAGTTACCATATTCAATTTAAAAAATTTCGAACTTTGCCCTTGCTCGATGGCCCGGAACAAAATTTCATAATCGGCTTCGTTATATCCCTCAGGCTTTTCGATCTCCAGGCGGTTGTCCGGATTATTCGTCAAACACATGCGGAAGTTATAAGCTTGAAGCTTTGTGTCTCCATCGCCCATGTTGCCTCCTCGGTGAGGATTGACTCGCAAAAGCAAGCCGCTCGAGGGCACCCCTTTAATGACATATGGATCGATCCCGCTGGGTAGTTCATTGAGTTCATTGCCAGGATGAATGCCGTTTAATGTCTCCCCATATTGTGAATTGGACTCCCGGCCGACAAAATAGGATACGCCCGATTTACCCATTAAATCCCCTTCATAAGTAGCATCAATAAACACTTTGCCTTGATAGAGGTTCCCGGATTCCATACAAATGGAGATAATTTTTGAACCTTTCTTTGTGACCTCGTCTTTTAGACGTAGCCTTTCTCCGTATATGACTTCGATGTTATGTTCCGCCACCAAATCTTGCAAAACCTCGAGCGCTACTTTAGGTTCAAACAGCCAGCAAGCTCCGTCATGTGAATATTTCTGAGCTACCCGTTTGTAAAACTCCAAGGATAAGCCCCCGATAGCTTCCTTCATCCCGAAGTCCGTATCTCCCAGGCCTCCAGTGGTCAAGCCCCCAATTCGCTGACTTGGCTCGATCACGACTGCATTTTTACCCATTTTTTTTGCTTGAACAGCGGCCATAATACCTGCCGCAGTCCCTCCGTAAATTACAATATCGTACTGTTTCTCCTGGTACATTTTATTCCTCCTCCTAATTACGTTTACGTTTATTATTATAAGCCTATCCTTAATCTATCGAGAATGATGGATCTTCCTTTTTAACTTGATACATCTTACTTTTTTAGCATTACTACCATTTGATATAAATGACCCGGAGGGTGAACACTTTTTTTAAAAGTGTTCACCCTCCGAATCACAGTAGAAAATCAGTAGTTTTATAAATCGGAACATTATCTATATGTGCATATGGCATGTGTAACTGCTCAGATATTTCTATTGTTCTTTTTCTTGATTACTCAACTTTCGCAGCTAATAAAGCACTCTAATCGCTTGCTGCTGTAGGGGTACAGAAGGAAAATTTCCACTATTGACAGAAAAACACCCTTCTTGTTTGGTATCATGGAAGTGTCGAGCAACCATGCAAACAAAGAAAGGTGTTGTAATTCACTCAACTTTCGCAGCTTAAATCTATGAACAAACCTTTGATGTAGCAAGGTAAACCGACTATCCACTCGCGGAGTTGACAAAAAACATTGGACTTCTCCCGTTTTGTCTTGGCTTCGGCCATTTGCTGGAACAATGCCATCAGTTGTTGCAACGCGGTTTGGTAATCCAGGTCCCTTACTTCATCAGCAAATAGGAAGAAAAGACCGCCCAATGACTTGGCATCATTCGCTTGCCGGCGCTCAAACTCCATGACTAAATAACGGCTGAATACCACAGTCGTATGGCAAATAAGCATGTCAAAAGAGCGGCCCTGAAACTCAGTGCCCAGTTTAAGATAGCTTTTGGTGAATTTGAAAAAGGTCTCAATGCTCCAGCGCATCCCGTAGACTCGAACAAGCTCGTCTGCAAGTACCGTCAGGTCGGTACTGAGAATGGCTAGCCATTCCCGGAGTTTATTACGGTTTTGAACGAAAACCAGCTTAACGGGTAACCCACAAGATGTTTCAGCAATGACAGAACCTAAGATCTCTCTATTCTTGTTCTTAGGTAGGGTGGCGTACAGTTCTTTCAAGGTCATCAACTTGCCATTCAAGCGGTAGCGTTGCTTCATCTCTTTGATCATACCAATGACCGGAAGTCCCATTGCATGGAGCTGGCGAAGCAACGGTGCTTGAGTAAACCAACTGTCCAACAAATCCGATTCACCAGTTTAGCCGAAGAGATCATGACAAAGTCAATCGGAGCAAAGCTATATCCATCTGACCACCCGAGTGTTAACATGGTAAAACCCTTGGTGAACCGGCCAGTCGTATGGTCGAATACACGAGCCAGTAGTTCGGCTTTTTTACTGCGATTACGGTTTAAGACTGAATCGTCGATAATGAAAACACGCGTACGCGAAGAAGCAGAGCGATTCAAAGTGCTGAATGATCTTTAAAGCAAAACTATGAAGAAACTTCCGCCAAGCGAACGTACCTTGATTAAGAAAACGATAAATAACGTCTTTTCCAGGTAGCGACGTACCTCGCTCACTCTCCAAGAGACGGAACCAGTTTCGGCCTTCAAACACAAGAGAGAACAGGATCTGAAACACATCTAAACTAGAAGGACCAAATACCTTGTTAATTCCAGCTTTTCGTCCCTTCTCTTCTAGACTCCTCCCACAATGGGATGAAATCCTGCGAATAAGCGAGTATTCGCGAGAAAATTAAATCGTACCGAGGGAGCTTAATGGCCATGTGAATATCACCGCGATTATGCACATATGTATGTGTCGCAAAACGATTATGCACCTATGTTTGTGTCGTGACCTCGTAACACGAACATAGGTGCTTTGAAATAAAAAATCCCCGATTGGCGGGGATCTAAGAGCACTCATTTTTGTATCGCCGGACACTCGTCTTAACGATGGGTGAGCATGAATGTATCGATAGTCTACGCCTTGCAAGTCCTACTCCTCAATAATCCGGTGCCGCTCAATGTAGTCGTAGTTTATGTTCATGCCGAGGCCCGGTCCCTGAGGAACTGAGATGAAGCCCTCTTCATCCATCGGGTCGATCATCTCGTTCAGCCAAGGAGGTTTGACGTCGTAATTCAGGAAGGGGTGCAGCAGCCCGCGTTCATAGTATTCGCCGGGGATGCTCATAGCGGCGATAGCATGCAGCGTTCCGACCCCGGGACTGTGCGCCTCAAGCGGAATGCCGAAAGCTTCGGCCAAATGGACGATTTTCATAAAAGGAGTCAAGCCACCGACGCCCATAACGCCCGCTCGCAAAATATCGGCAGCTTTGCGGATCACCCATTCGGTTCGAGCATAAATTTTGCCCGCATGGGATTCCGGCCCGATGACCGGGATGTCCAGCTGTTCGCTGAGCCATGCATAAGACGACACGGAATATTCGTTCATCGGCTCTTCGAGCCAGTAATAGTTCAGCTTTTCAAGCTCTCTCCCGATGGTCAGCGCCTGCTGGCGGGAGTAGGTGTGGTACGGATCGAGCATAAGCACCATATCGACGCCTACACGTTCCCTTACCGCACGGCAAGCCTCGACATCACGAAGAAGATCCGGAGTCGCCGTGATCGTCGAAGGCGTCCACACCTCGTCCATCCACGTATGCAGCTTAAACGCCTTATATCCCTGTTTCTTGCACACCTCGGCATAATCCGCATATTCTTCCGGCGTGCTGAGGCCGCCCTTATAATGATCTCCTACCATCGTGCTGGCATATGCCTTTACCTTTTCCCGGTGACCGCCCAGCAGCTTATAGACCGGCAGCTTGCTGACCTTGCCCGCCAAATCCCAAAGCGTCAAATCAATCATCGCTAAAATCCGGTCAGTCAGCTTCGGAAACGACCGCTGCAGCCCGTTGAGCTTCCGCCATATGCGTTCCCGACAGACAGGATCCTCCCCAATCAGATGCGGGCGCACCGTCTTGAGCAGAACATCCCACGAGTTGGAGTTCACTTGAAAGCTGCCTTGCCGGCCTCCACCCGCTGACAAATCCACCAGACGTTCAAACGGAAACTTATCTGTGGGCTCAAAATGACGCTGTGAGCTGACATACACACCCTCCGCACCTTCGTCCGTCACAATGCGAATCAATGCTTCCTCGGACCAGCGTCCGGATACCGGATGCTGATGGCCATCCACGTTAAAGCCGTTATATGCCGGAACTCGAAACCGCACTACCTGTAGATCGACGATTTTCAAACGTAGCCCTCCTTTTATAGCTTATGCTCGCGAATATAATCAAAGTTAATATCCCAGCCAAGACCCGGTTTGTCAGGCACATGCACGTAGCCTTCCTCACCCATATGCTCGACCGATGAATTCAGCCATACAGGCACATGATCATAATTAAGGAAAGGATGCAGCATGCCGCGTTCATAATACTCACCCGGAATCGTCATTGCGGCCATCGCATGCAGGTTACCTGGCCCAGGGGAATGAAGTTCCAAGCGGACGCCAAACGCTTCGCATAAGCCGACGACTTTCATCAGCGGCGTCAGACCGCCGACATTCATCACGCCGGCCCGGCAAATATCGCTGGCTTTACGTACAATCCATTCCGCCCGCGAAGCGAGCTTGCCTTTATGCACCTCAGGTCCGATCACCGGAATATCGAGCCGCTCAGTCAGCCAAATATAGGATGACAACGAGTATTCATCCATTGGCTCCTCCAGCCAGACGAAGTTCAGCTTCTCTAACTCCTTGCCCAAATAAAGCGCCTGCTCCCGGTTATAGTAGTGATAAGGGTCCAGCATCAAATCCATGTCGTCACCGACCCGCTCCCTGACCGCTCGGCATGCCGCAATATCCCGCTTCGGATCGGGCGATGCGTTAATCGTCGACTCCGTCCACTTGCGCTCGGCCCATGTGTGCAGCTTGAATGCTTGGTAGCCTCTATTTTTGCACACTTCGGCATAATCGGCGAACGCCTCCGGTGTATTCAAGCCGCCTTCCAGCGTGTCCCCGATCATTGTGCTCGCGTACGCCTTCACCTTCGTGCGGTGACCACCCAGCAGTTTATACACCGGCTGCTTGAATGCGCGGCCGGCCATATCCCACAGTGCCAAGTCAATAAAGCAGATCAATCTGTCGGTCAGACGCTTGCTGCTCCGCTGCATGACCCACAATTTATTATGTATTTTTTCACGCGCCATCGGGTCTTCTCCAATGAGCAGCGGCTTGATCACTTTGTCAACGACACCTTGAATCGGATCGTGCTTCGGGTCCGACACAGGCTTATCTGAAAATTTCTCAGGCTGCTTCGCTTCCGCTCCGAGCAGCTCATATTTCTCATTCGGAATCAGCTGCTGGTAAGGGATATGGTACCCTTCCGCTCCGTCGTCCGTAACGATGCGAATCATCGGATGAGCGATATCGTGCTCCCGGCCGGGACCTTGATGGCCGTCTTTATTGCTTCCTAACCACGACTTCGCGCGAAACGTCACCACTTCAACGTCAACAATTTTCATTAGCGTCCCTCCTGTATGGCTAAATAGTTAACCTAACCACGTCAATCTAATAAACAGCGGGACGGAAAGCGCCGATGCCGCCTTGGTAGACAAGCTCTTCCGGATTGAACTTATCCGGCGGGATGCTCCCTTCATAGGCGGATCCATCGTCCTGCGGGTCGTAACCGATTAAGTCCTTCAAATAAGCAATATCCCAATATTTGTCCCGGTTGTTGGAGATGCCGAATAAGTTTAGGAACTTCAAATCAGCATCGGCATCAACACAGCATTTCATCAGATGAATCAAATCTCTACTGCTGATCCATGTGCTTAGGTCCCTTTTCGAACTCGGAGGTACTCCGAAGAAGGTGCCGATTCGTACATTGATCGATGAAATACCGCACTTGTCCGAATACAGCCTCCCCATTAACTCTCCATGGCATTTCGATAGCCCGTATAAATTGCTTGGGCGATAAAGCGAATCGTCACCGACCGCTTCATCTGCGAGATAACGGCCTACAGTATGGTTGGAGCTGCCGAAGATCACTCTGCCGACCCCGCGCTCTCTGGCTGCCTCATAAACATGGTGCATGCCCAAGTAATTAACCTGAAACGCATCGGCAAGGCTCGGATGCTTCATGCGGAAAGCCATATGAATGACCGTATCGACGCCTTCCATCCAGCGCAGGCAGCTTTCGTAATCCGTCACATCCATCGTTTCGATGCCTAGGCTTGGATCTGCCAAAATATCGGTGCCGATCACCTCGTAATTGGGATCATCCCGCAAGCTTAGATAGATACATTTGCCAACTGTTCCGGCAGCTCCAGTAATCAGTACTTTTTTCAACCCAATCCCCTCCACAAAGCCGAAGCCTTCTTAAGCGTCAAGCAGCGATTGCCAAATTTGCGGATCGACAGGAATTCCATTGCATATATTATCGTCCCGTCTGCGCAGCGTGTCTTCTCCCGGATACCGGACGTCGCGGTGTCCTTGAGCCGGCATCGAGCAATGAAGATCATCGATAACATACTCAAGCTTCTCCTTCAGCATGTTCCGGTCCAAAAGTGCCCTCGTATCAAACGCCAAAAATACTTGTGAAACCGCCTGCTCGCCCTCGTCCAAGCCGACCTCGTAAGTAGAACGCCCACCGGACAGCATCATGGCAATGAGATCCAGCAAGATTGAAAGCCCCGAGCCCTTCCAATAGCCGATTGGCAGTAGCTTCCCGCTTGCCAATATTTGATCCGGATCATTCGTCAAACAGCCTTCCCCATCATACCCGCCCGCAACCGGCAGCGCTTCCCCGCGTGACGAATAAGTGTTCAGATTACCATATGAAAATTGGGACATCGCAATATCGAGAATAACCGGTCCTTTTTCCCGCGGCACAGCCAGCACAATCGGATTGTTGCCGATCTTCCGTTCTTCCGCCCCCCAAGGCACCAGGTTCGGCAGCGTATTCGTCCAGCATATGCTGATACAGCCCGCCTCCGCCGCCTGCCAGCCATAGCTGCCCGCTCTCATCCAATGGTTCGTGTTTTTGATGGCAACACAGCCAATACCGTACGTACGTGAAAGCTCGATCGCGTGTCCCATGCTCAGATAGGCATTGATATTGCCCGGTCCTCTGCGTCCATCCCACCTCTCCACAGCCCCCATGCCCTCGACTTTTTCCGGAGTCGCGTGGATATCGATAAAGCCTTTGCGAATGTAATCAAGATAGGTCGGAAAACGGTTGAGCCCATGGGTATAAAACCCGTCCCTGCTGGCCTCGGCAAATAATTTTGCAGAAAGCTCCGCTCTGTCTTCGGTAAAGCCTTCCTTCAACAGCACCCTTCGGAGCTCTCCATACAACTGTTCAAAAGGTACTCTCATCCTCAGAAACCTCCCGCTGCACATTGTTGATCTACTCTTGCTCGAATGCAGTTGAGCCAAGGCTAACCTTGACCCAATGGTGACGATCATTCAATCACTTTTTCATTGTTTTCACGATGTCATTGATCAGCTTCATCGAGTCGTCCGTCACTTTATTGATGCTGGCGTTCGGATACGCTACGATCTCAACCGCATTTTCCAATACTTCAATAATCTCACCGTTTGTCGTAGGTCCGTTATCGCCGAGGCCCATATTTTTCATGCCGTATTCATGGCCCTTCAATACAACAGGATCATATAGCTTACCGGCGCCTACAGCGTCAGCTACAGGCTTAACTGCGGAAATGGAACGAGTGTCCTTCAAAATTTTATTTGCTTCAATATCGTTCAAGAAGAAGTTAACGAACCTCACCGCTTCGTCGATATTTTTGCTCTTATTAGAGATTGCAACCACTTGCGGTGGTTTGACGATCAAAGCCGTATTCTTAGCGCCTTCGCGGACCGGTAGAGCGAACGGTACGAATTCGCCTTTAATACCGTTTGTATAAGGCGATACGGTCGATGTCCAAGAGAACACCATAACCGCCTTGCCGTTGATCCACTTCGGATTCGTCTGTGCGGCATCGTTAAACACCTGTGCATCGGATGCCGGAATCGCGACTTTATCCTTATACAGCTTGTTGATGTAGGTCAGCGCTTCCGCCAGGTCGTCTCTTGTAAAACCCAACGAGTAATCGTCGCCGATCATATATTTGCCTGTCTTTTGCACAATATAACGCTTGAGGACAAACTCAACCATACTGCCGATATCCATGTTCAGCATATACGATTCGGGATCCTTCTGATTGACCGTTTTCCCGTATTTGTAGAAGTCGTCCCATGTCCATTTGGTATCGAGCGAGGATGGGATGCCGAACTTGTCAGCCACCGTTTTATTCATGATACCAATCGTCGCGTTGACGCCCATCGGAAGTCCGACCAGCTTATTGTTAAAGACACCGTTTTCTTTCAAAAATTGCGGGTCAATGCTGGACAAATCGATCAGATTTTTCTTCGTGTTGAAATCGACGAAAAAGTCGGAGTTTCTTGTAAAGTCCTCCATCCACGGTGGGTTCAGCTGCGCGATGTCGGCAATACTGCCGCCGGCAAGACCGGTAGCGATCAATTCCCGTTCAGACTTGCCGCGATATTCCGCCTTAATGGTGACGTTCGGATTCTTCTTCATGTACAAGTTGATCACGTCGATCGTTGCTTTATGGCGAACCTCGTTCCCCCACCAGGAAAAGCGGAGCGTAACATTTTCCTTCGGTGCTGACGATGCCACAGGTTGAGCCGCTTCGCTTTTCCCCGCTTCTTTAGCGGCGCCAGAACCGGAAGAGGTGGCGGAGCTGCTGCCAGAACCGGAACCCGCGCTTGGAGCCGGAGCGGATCCGGTGCCGGAGCATCCCGACGCAACAGCCAGCGACAAAATACATGACAATAATGAGATCTTTCTTTTCGATATCATGGAATTTTCCCCCTTAAGATCTGTAATTGATTAGCGGTGAAATTTCCAGCCTGGCGGCCGCTACCGCTAATTTCTCCACCAGACCGCTTTCTAAATCGATCGTTCCTTTACTTAACATACCTGCTTTTCTTCGGTAGGAGCCGTGCCCTGGGATATGTACACCGGGTGCAAGCTTGTCGGCGCGGTCAAGTAAAGTCGACGTCCGCTGCTTAAACGTGGCCATATCCAACATCGTATCCGGCTTAATCACAAGCGCCGTATGCCCCCAATGATTGTCCACAACTTCTTCGTCCGGTGCCTGATCCATAATCCAGCCTCCGGTAAACACGCCGCTTAACACTTCTCCCAGCATCGAGAGCGCATACCCTTTGTGTCCGCCGATGGGCAATCTTGTACCCTCCAGCACTTTAGCCGGGTCAGTCGTCGGCTGTCCGTCCGTGTCGACGCCCCACCAGGGCTCAATCGGAATACCTTTGGCCGCACGCGCGCGAAGCTCCCCATGCGATGCGTAGGCGAGGCATGCGTCGAATACAACAGGAGGAATATCGGAGCCTGCGCTAAAGCCGAAGCCGAGCGGAAGCGAGCCCATGCAGTTTTCTGTGCGTCCTGTCGTTCCCATGTTCATGCCGCCCTTGCACAGCAGCAAGGAAATGTAGCCTTCCTCAGCAGCTTGCTCGACATAAGGAGCAGCCGCGAGAAAATGATTAGAATTCCGGATAAAACACATACCGATGCCGTAATCGTCAGCCAGCCTTTTCGCCCGCTCCATTGCAAAGCAGCATACAACCTCACCGAGTCCGCGGTCGACATCCCATGCTTCCATCGTCTTAAACACGCTGAGCTGCTTATACTGCGGTTTCGCGTTAATTTCACCGCTGAGCAGCCGCGAGATCCGGGACGGTAAATCGTAAATATCGTGGTGCCCCACTCCCCGCAGCGTCGCCCGCATAAACACGTCAACGGCTTTCACGCAGTCCTCCTCAGGTACCCCACAAGCTGCAACTGCTTCATAAATAAACCTTTCCAGCTCGACTAGTCCGACCGTTCTCATTTTTGGAATCATAGCCTCTCGCATGCCGACCTCCTTTAAGTGATTCGCATTGCATAAAATATAAAGCGCTTTCTTTTCAAAGAATAGCATCCCTTTCTCCAAATAAACAGGCGCTCATCTTATGAAAAGGTATCAGTTTCTACCCCTTTTTTTGACACAAATTCACCTGTACTCCCGCGGAGAAATGCCATGGTACTGCTTAAACGCTCTGGAAAAATTTTTCGGATTGTTATAGCCGATTGCCGATGAAATGTGGTAAATTTTAAGATTGATATCGGCCATCAGCTCCTTGGACTTGATCATTTTCATCTCGAATAAGTAATCGGAGAAGTTTCTGCCGGTATTTTCTTTGAATATTTTTGATAAATAATTCGGGCTCATATTGACCTGCTGGGCAGCTCCTTCGAGCGAGGCGTCCTTTATATGCACAACCACGTAAGATTCCACGATGTCAATAATTTTCTCATAATATCCGCTGATCGCATCGGCAGAATTATCCGTACGCACAACTGCTTCCGGCTTGCTTCGTTCAATCAGCTCCTGCTTGATCAAGGAAAAAACGGATACGATTTCGGCGAATTTGACCGGCTTCAATATATAATTTCGAACGCCGTGAAGGAGCGCTTGTCGAGCATACTCAAAATCGGCATAACCGCTCAGGAAGACTACGATCGGGCTTAATCGCTGCTCACGAATGCACCGAGCCAGCTCCGTTCCCGTGAGCACCGGCATTCTGACATCGGAGAGAACAACATCGACAGGATGATCGTATAAATAATCCAAAGCCGCCTGACCGTTCGGGAAACTTCCTACGACTTCAAACCCCAATTCCACCCAAGGGTAATGCTTCTCCAGTCCTGATCTGATTTTCGACTCGTCATCCACGATAATTAACTTGTACATAATGCCGACCTCCTTCGATCGGATATAGTTAGCCTTTGAGCCCTGTTGTCGCGATTCCTTCAACGAAATACCTTTGCGCGAAGAAAAAGATCAGCACAAGCGGCAGCACTGAAAGCAGACCCATTGCCATAACCACGTTCCACTGCACGTCAGACGCGGTATCCATCGAAATACGCAAGCCGAGCGCCAGCGGATATTTTTCCACACTGTTGACATAGATCAATACATCGAAAAATTCGTTCCATGTCCACATAAACTGAAACAGTCCCGCCGAGAAAAGAGCCGGCTTCATGACAGGCAAAAGCACTTTGAAGAGAATGCCTCCGGCTGAGCAGCCGTCCATCTTGGCGGATTCATCCAGCTCACGCGGAATCCCTCTGATGAATTGTACGAGCATGAAGATGAAGAACGGAAAGCAGGCGAACAGCGCCGGAACAATAAAAGGCAAGTAGGTGTTCAGCCAGCCGAGCTTGTTGAACAGCAGATAACGGGGGATGACAATGACCGCATTAGGCAGCATCAAGGTCGACAGCATGACGGCGAACCACAGCTTTTTGGACGGAAAGTTAAATCTTGCAAAGCCGTAGGCAACCAGCGAGCAAGAGATTATCGTAAACAGAACCGTGGGCACCGTCATGACAATCGTGTTCCAATAAAAATCGCTAAACCCGATTTCCGTAAGTCCATTCCAGCCCGCTTTATAAGCGGCAAACGGGTTATCGAACGGAAACTTCTCCGGCAAAATTCTGCTTGAGCCGAAAATTTCGGCATTTTGCTTGAAGGTTGCGAACAGCATCCACAAGAGAGGGTAGATCATGATCAAACTGCCGATAACAAGGACGGCATGACTGACCCATTGAGAAACGGTTCTTCCTTTCATCATGCGCTCTCCTCCTTATCGTTATAATGAACCCAAGCGTTAGAAGATTTAAAGATCAAGAGGGTAATAAGTAAAATAATAGCAAACAATACCCATGAAATAGCCGAAGCATAGCCCATCTTAAAATTGTTGAAGCCTTCGTTGTACAGCTTCATCCCTACCAGATAGGTCGACTTGAGTGGACCTCCGCCTGTGATGACGAATGCGGACGTAAACGCTTGCAGCGCATGGAGCGTCTGCATGATCAGATTGAAGAAAATAATAGGCGTAATGAGCGGAATCGTAATTCTGAAGAAGTTGGACCCCCACGAGGCTCCGTCCACCGTAGCCGCTTCATACAGCTCCTGCGGAATCTGCTTTAGCGCCGCCAGGAACAGCACCATCGACGATCCGAACTGCCATACCTCTAACGAGCTGATGGTGAACAGCGCAATATTCGGGTCTCCCAGCCAGTCGGGTGCAGGAATACCGACGCCATTGAGCATATTGTTGACTATACCGTCCTTCATGAACATAAGCCGCCATAGTGCGGACAACGCGACGCTGCCTCCGAGAATGGAAGGCAAGTAAAACAGCGTCCGGTAAAAGCTCATACCCTTAATCTTGATATTAAGCAACAAGGCGACGATGAGAGCGAAGCCAAGCTTTCCCGGTACCGCCATCAGCGCGTAGGAAAAAGTGACCCTAAGCGAATGTAAAAAATCTTTATCGCTACTAAACATGCGGATGTAATTGTCAAACATAACGAATTTCGCCGACCTGAGAACGCTGTAATCGGTAAACGAGTATACAAAAGAAGCAACGAGCGGATACAGCTGGAAAGACAGAAACCCGATCAGCCAGGGAGAAATGAAGAGCAGCCCTATGTACTTAGTGTTCAGTTTAGCCAAAGAAATGAAACCTCCCTACAGAATGTTTTTGTAATTCCGATTGTGGAATGTAAGCGTATTCTTCGGCTTTATTATAGCATTTTGCACCAATTCATTTGTATGTACCGGACTTATGAAGAGGTATCATTACTTACGATTCTGAAGAGTAGCGGTCTTTCTAGCTCTTTATTCTAAACGTGACGGTTACCCCTTCGCCGGGGTTGCTCCGGATGGACAGTTTGTACTCGTCTCCGTATTTTAATCTTAATCGTGAATTGATATTCCGCAAGCCGATATGCTCGGAGATGCCATAGTCGGGCTCGGATTGGAGCGATGCAGCCACTTCGTCAAGCCGCTGCTCCGACATGCCGGGTCCGTTGTCAGTAATCTCAAACTCAATGTCATCCCCGTCCCTTTGGATCGTAATATGGCAGTAGCTGCCTTCCTTGCATACTCCGTAATGGACGGAATTCTCAATAATCGGCTGCAGCAATAACCGGATCGTGCTGCATTCCAAGACGTCCTGCTCATACGTCCAGATAACTTTGAATGTGTTGTCGAAGCGATAGCGCTGGATATCGATATATTTCTTGGTGATCTCGATTTCTTCCCGGATGGTAACCATATGAAGCGGACTGTCGAGCGAATAACGGAGAATCTCGGACAACTGCTCGATCATCGTGTTAGCGAAGGTAGGCCTCAGAGTCACATTCAACACCTCAAAATTGATCGATTGCAGCGTATTGAACAGAAAATGAGGATTGATCTGGTATTGGAGCGCCGTCAGCTCGGCCAGTACCTGCCGGTACTTCCTTTCTGACAATTGCAGATTCATACGGCTCTGATTGACGAATGAATTGATCGTATCGTTCAGAATCAGCGAATAAACGTCGTTTTTCTTCTTTTCTACGACGTTCGGCAGCGTCATGCCCGCTTTGGCCAGCTTGAAAATCTTCAATATTCTCGCGATTTGCCTGTAATTGCGGATGGAAAAATAATAGGCCAGCAGTGAACTGATCAAAAGAGAGACAATCGCCGAATACAGTGTCAGCTTGATGATCAGGATCGCCGAGCTATAGATCGTCATGGTCGGAATAACGGAAACGTATTTGAAACTATAATGCTCCGAGGACATTTCCACTACACGGTAGCGATCGCTTCGGAGCAAATCGGCAAAAAGTGTAGTTTCGTCAGTATGGCCGCCTCCGTCCGCCGATTCCAACAGCTGCCCCATATCTTTATTTGAAAATAGCAACTCCCCCTTCTCGTTCAGCACCGCCATATATTGGTCATCGTATGTCGTTATGGAGTCCAGCATTTTATTGAAGTACTCCTGCCTTACATTGATGACAATGACACCGTTCAGCTTGGTCCGCTGGTAGATGCTTACAACGTCCAGGTCTCTGATCCTCCGCTTTTCCGTCCACAGCATCGTATCCCTGCTTTGTTTCTTAAAGCTCTCATACCAGGCGGTGTCGTAATAGTCGGTGATCGATTCCTTATCCCCGTTCGCCAAAAAGTATTTGCTGTCGCCAACTTTAACGTAGATTGAGTTGATATACATTCTCGAATAGCTGGACGATTTGAGCGAAGGCCGAATGAGCTTCAGCGCCGTCGTATCCTCATGGGTCACTAAATCCGTGCTTAAAACCCTCAATAAAGGCAAGCTTATTTGAGGGTTGTAGTCAATAAGTATTTTCATACTGTTCATATCTGAGAAAATGAGCTCTACCGTCTCCTTGGACATATTTAACGCTTTATGCGTATTGGTGTCTATTTCTTCTTTCAACGAAGATTGAAACACGTTCATAACCATCAAGCTGAAAATCAACACTGGAATGGAGACCGCAATAATAAAGGTCATGAAGTTTTTAATAAAAAATTTCTTAAGCACGCCCTGACCCCCTTTATCCTAATACCACCAATAATAACCATAAAGATAAATTGTGTCATTAGATAATATATTTCAATTAACTAAATCCCCAGGTCCACTTAAATTGCGGATAATGTACCTGCTGAGCGGACTGATCGTTTGTGGGGAATGCCTTAAGAACGTCGGCATCGCGATCTCCATTCAGCGGGCGCAATAAGCTCAAATATGTCACCTACCGCTGCGGAAACCGGGACCGGACCAAGGAGTGCAAGAACCCAGAGCTGCGCCAGGAGTACATCGAAAGCTACGTCTTGTCCCAACTTCAGGAGAAAATCTTCAATGACGAGGCCATTCCCCTGCTCGCAAAGCAGCTAAACGATTTTCAGCGGTCAAAGGTAACGGGCATCAAAGGCAAATCTCGAACATCGTCAACGCGATCGCTAGCGGCGTTTCCAACGCCACGCTGATCGACAAGCTGGAGGAATTAAAAAAGCAGAAGTTTGACCTTGAGCAGAAGCTGATAGAGGCTCGGACACAAAACGAAAAAGCAGCCATCACATTGGATACTCTGCGACAACTGCTTTCTCAGTTCGGAAACTTTCGCAAACCGCGATCTTCCGGAAATCAAGAAGTTCATCGGCAGCTATGTGGAAAAGGTGATTGTCTACGAAAAACATGTAGAAGTCATCTTTAAGTTCCCGTTGTGGACTTACCATATGGAGACGAGGGAGTCGAATCCCTGTCCGAAGATCACGCAACATAAGCGCCTATGAGTGTGGTTGTCTATATTGGCTAGCCGCAAATATCCCATTAAAGCCAGATCATTTATCCCGCCTCATGGGCGATGGAAGAGGTAAGAGTACTCCAGCAGATTCTTAGGATGCTAAAGAAACAGGAAAATCCCCTACTTCATGCTTTCGAAGTTCTTGAAAAGATGAGATACAAATTTTGTGGTTCTTCAAATAGAATAGATTGTATTATTTAAATGTCATCCGGATGTATTGAAAATCATTAGTAATGTTGTGCACGATCTAAATATCAAAGGCGAATGCCATACCGACGTGGAGTTTTAAAAATTAGAAGCGAATTTTTAATTACTGAGCCGGGATATGAGCGAGGTCAAGTAGTTAATCATATCTCGATTGTAGATTCCTTGGTAACTCTTTACGAACTATCAGAATTAACAGGTTGGACGAGGGAGAGCATTCGAATGTATTTTAAATCAAAAGGTGTAAAAGCAATAAATGGATCGCGGTACCAAAGCATCATTACTTCTTACCCTTATAGTAATAATAAATACATAGGGGTTGATAATAGATTTCTTCTACCTCATGATCATAATCGGCAAGTCTGATATAATGTAACTCTAGTCTGCCTTCCCAATGGACCATTTGATTTGTTTTATAGAATGGTTCCTTACCTCTATATATTTTTCAACGCCTTGCTTTGATTTTTCGTGCCGGTTTATACATTAACATCCCCTCCTCAAATTAGATCAAAAACGTATACCACCGGTAAATGACCTGAACATATACATCATCACATATACCAGATAACGAACTTACTTATGAAATTCTTCACATTAGATGTGTTCCGCTCATGTTCCTGATCAAGGAATAGAAGTAAACACAATACTTGATGTCTGTATTTCTTTCAATTTTGTTACTGGCCAGAAAAAGAAAAGGGATATTGATGAATATCTGTCTAACTATCCTCCCGGGAACACCGTGAAAAAATTTTTGATTTAGGTTACGGAACGCGCCTTCTATTGTGCCTTTATGATGACCAGCTTCGACGGGAGCATATTGCAGCCCTATATTCAACACACTGTTTATCATAGAGAGGAAGGGCTCGTGGCTGCACAAATCATTCCCCTTGAAAAAAATGCATATATGAGTAAATCAAGTACGATCAAGCGATTAGGGAATGGTAGGTTTAAATTGTTTAATAGAAAGGAATTAAATCCGATTTATTTTGTCGATAGCCTTAATTATTATGATCAACCGTATTACTTGGTATCGGAAATAAAATTGAACTTGCTCAAGCATATGGAAGAGACCAGCTTATTTTCGCGCAAACGGATGTAAACAGATAAGAGCTTCCTGCTGAAAGCGTCTCTTATGCTGTATCCCCTTGCAATCCAAGTAGCCTCTCTTTGCTGAATGCATTGTGAGATTGGAATCTCCATAATCAAATACGATAAAAGAATCAAATTATGTAATGGAACTAGTCTGAGTTGTTTAGCATGCTTCCATACCTGATCCGTATTCTGATTATTTGAACAGTCTATCCACATACAAGCTCCCTTTTACTAAAATTCCCAAGACATTTCCTAGTTTAAAAGTGGTATTTTTGTGCTAACCACCTTTCATACTTTGTTTCTATTAGCAACTGGGATCGGGATGATCCTGGTTGTTATTTGTGTTTCCCCTCCACGAAGTCAGTAAAAAAAAGTGCCGTACTAAACAGAAAGAGTTTAGTATGGCATTTTTGTATATTTATTCAATTTAATGTATATTTCTATATTTTCTCATTAATTTTGCGAATTTTTCTCAAGTTTCACGCTATTTTTCTCAGTAATCATGCTCACACGCAATAAATGTGTGGTGTCATAATTATTGAGAAAAATGCATCCAGAAATGTTGATTTATCAGGTATGATTTTCACAATTATTGAGAAGACCAATGAATGATTTTATTTATTATAAAGAACTTTTTCATAATTAATGAGAATATCCGCAATTCGTATTATGTATTTTTATGCATAAAATGTATAAGATTCAGAAGTAAGTATTCCGGCAATAAAAAAAGTGCTTAGCATTAACTTAATTCAACGCTAAGCACTTTTTTATTGATTTGCAAATTAAGATGCACGACTGTATTTAACAGATAAACTTCTTCTTAAGATAGATTCTGGTAAGTTGAATTTTCCGGAAGGCTCAGTCCCTAAATAGAATACTTTTAAATCAACTCTATTAATAAGCGAAGAAATAAAATTAAAGTGTTCTTTTCTCATTTCCTTATTAAATAAAAGATTTTGAGAGTTATCGATTAATAATACTACCTCTTGGGCCCTTTCTAGAGGTACGACAATGACACCGCTGTCATCGCCGACGATAATGTCACCGGGCTTTACCTGAACACCTCATATATTGACCGGTACATTACAAGCATCACCTGAACCCGATCCTTTCCAGTTACCATGAATCGCCCCTTTGTAAATATGGGATATTTCAGCTCCAATATACGAGGTATATCCCGGCAAACACCACCACTCGTGGTAGAATAACGCTGGACGAAGGAGCTGTCCCGGAAGCGAATTGCTTTATCTAGGGGCGGCTTCTTCGAATTTCAGCCCCCTCCCGCCCCGCTACCGGTTTTAATGTTCTCTGGCCCTGGATTCCCGATATTCCTGTGGCGTAACCATGAAGTATCTTTTAAAAATGTTAATAAAGTGATGTGTCGTTTGATAACCGAGCTTTAACGCAATCTCATAAACCTTATCGTCTGTTGTTGCTAATAAGAATGAAGCTCTTTGCATTCTAAGCTTGAGCAAATAATCGCCAATGGTTTCACCGGTTTCTGACTTATAAAGCTTAGATATATAGCCGGGATGCAGATGCAGATGCTCCGATAAAGACTGAAGGGTCACACCTTCAGATATATTGTTTTCTACATAGTTTTGAACTTTAATCACAATTTTGGATCGGTTATCTTCGATATCGTGTTCGACATCCTGCCTGATTCGCTCCAGTGTACCTAATGCCCATTCCTTTAGCTGCTGGGGGTTGCGAAAAGCTTCCCCATTTAGAAATTTTTCATAATCATTCCCCAAAATATAGCTCAGCTGCTTTCCATTCTTATGAACGATATAGCAAAAGGCGCTGCACATGACATGGAAAACTTCGAGAATAAATTCATGTGATTTCACATTTTCTTGTTGCAGCTCCATAACGATTGCATTTATTTTGTTAGTTACTTCTTCCCAGCGCCCTGATTCAAGTAAATGAATTAATGAGGGGGGCTCATACAGGGATAAAAAAGATTGGACAGCTATTGGCGCGAAATCATTGGAAACGGTAAGAACCGTTTCTATCTCCTGTCCGATTTGATTTCTCATGCAGCTAAGTGATGCTTCATACAAATAGGTGAGTTTATGGGGAAACTCGCCCAATGGACTTATAACGATCGATATCTTCCCTTTTAGATAAGTGCTGACACACTTTTGTATATGAGATGCCATTCGTTCGAGTAATTGCTGATCCGGCTCGGAAGACGACAGTGTGCTTCCACTTTTGCGCGTTAATAATCCAACCAGATAATCATGACTGTCCTTACAGCTCCATAGTTCAAAGTGCTCTCCCACAATTTCTTTGGTGATATTAAAAATCGCATATTCAATAAGCGAAAGATTATGCAAATCATACTTTCCAAAATCATCTTCTAGCCTTATAAGAAATAAAACAACCGGATGACCGTATTCAAAAGGGACAAGAAACATTTTCATTTTCTCTTCCAGTGCTTGCTGCTGCATTTTTTTGCCCAGGAACAATTGACTTAGAAGATTTTCCGCTAAAAGCGGAGCGTGCTCCCTCAAAGCCATCATTGCATTCTGGTAGCTGCTAACCTGCATCCATTCATGCCCCAATTGCTCTGTAAGATTTCGGACCGTATTCATAACGTCCTCATCGCTTACCGGCTTCAACAAATAGGCGGAAGCTCCCGATTTAATAGCCTCTTGAGCATAAGCAAAATCGGCGATTCCTGTGAGTAACACACATTTGGTTTTCGGCCATCTCGCTCGAATTTTCTCGATGAGTTCAAGCCCGCTCATACCCGGCATTCGAATATCCGTAATGACAATATCGATGTGTGATGAGCTTAGAGTATCTAACGCTTTAGTGGCGCTCAGCGCAATCTGAACCTTATCGATTCCGAAGTCCTCCCACGGAATCTTTCTCCTGAGTCCTTCCAAGACAGCGGCTTCGTCATCCACGATAAGTAATTGATACATAATCCATCAGTCCTCCAAGCAATCATTTTTTCCACTTTAACGTAACCTTGAGGCCTCCTAGAGCAGACTGATCGAAAAGCAACTCTGAGCCTTTACCGTATTGATAAACTAACCGCTGGTGTACGTTCCAAACCCCACAGCCATTCCCCTCTTGCAAAGGCTGCAGCAGCTTGATCTGAATCTGCTCCAGCTCTTCCTTGGTCATTCCAGCTCCGTTATCCTCTACGGTTATTCTGAAATAATCAGTATCCTCTTCCCCGGTAATATGAATTAGACCAATTCCCTCTTTCTTCTCAATGCCGTGGATAATGCAATTTTCTACTATAGGCTGAATCATTAAACGCGGAATTTGCAAGTCCATCATTTGATCGGGTATCTCAATTTGAAAATGAATCCGATCCGAGCGGTATTGTTGAATTTTCAAATAATGATTTAACAGCTGAACTTCATCACGCAAACTAGCGAGCGGGTTCTCTAGGCGCGTCGTATAACGATAATATTCGCCTAAATGCATAGCCATGGATTCGACGGCATGGTCGTTAATACCAACGAGGTTTTTGATAAAGAACAAGCAATTGTACAGAAAGTGAGGATTAATCTGTGATTGCAGATGCTTTAACGTTGCTTCACGGGAGCGAATTTCCTCCTCGTACACCTTCTCAATTAAAAACTGAATTTTTTCTGCCATTTCATTAAATTTCTGAAATACAAAGGTAAATTCTATATTCGTTTTCGCATCAATCCGTGTAGCATAATCGCCATTGCTGAAACGCTGCAGGCTCCTGATTAACCGTAAAATGGGAACCTGAACGTGACGATAAAGCAATAAAGCCGCAATAACACTGAGTACAAGCAGAAAAATTACGGAGACATAAAACAGATTTCTGCTGTTAGTAATCGGTCGCAAAACTTCCTGCACCGGAACATAATCCACTAAATACCAACCATCCAATTTCTCCGAACGAACATAAAAGACAAGATATCTATCATTACCTAGCTCATAGGTAGCATACCCTTTTCCATCCCCGAGCTGCTCCGATGTCAATAACTGAGACAGCCTCCCAATAGATTCCTGTCTAGAAGTTGAGCTGTAAATAAATTTCCCGGACGGGTGGAAAAAAAACGGGTCACCAGTACCGCCCTGTTTAAATTTATCCAGCAGACTAACAATGTTTTTCTCTGAAAAAGATACCTCCACAACAAGTTTTGCCGACTCTACATCGTTATCAACACTCCATGGCTCAACGACACGTTTATAGAAGCTGTATGTCTTTAGATCATCATCATAAAAATTATCTTGCCGAACGCTCCATTTTTGGGGCGAACGTCTATTAAGATGAATATCATCAAAATGTATCTTCGGATTTGTTGAAATAATTTGTTTAATATTCATAAAATAAACGGATAATACATTATTCCAGCTGTTGGATACACTTAGAGAAGTGAGTCTCTTCTCTATGGACAGACGATCTCTTGTGATTTCATAATTATCTTTAAAAATCATAAAATCTTTAAATTCCCTTACCTGGGAGTCACGACTGGCAAAAACGGCAAGCTGGTTCAGCTGCTCCAAATTCGTTTCCAATTGATGCAAAAAAAACATTAATTGCTTTAAGTTACTTGACTTAATTTCTTCTTCAACAACCTTAATACTGGAATAGTTCGAATAACCGTATAGAATGAGGATTGGAATCAGAAGCGCTGCAATTAAAATGACCATCTTTCTATAGATGGATAGTTGATTAGAGTCCATACTCCGCCCCCGATTCAGACATAACTGTATCTCCTGGCATAACACGAAAAGCGAGGAATTCCGGTTTGTAAAAATAAACCAGAATTCTCGCTGCTTCATGAAACACCTTATCTTAAGGCAATTATCGCAAAAAGAATAGCTATTTTAAAGTGTTTTTTTGCCGCTCCGGTGGCACATCATTTTTTAAACTTTGCAAATGACTTCTCGTATTCCTTAATCATTTGTTCACCACCGGCCTTCTGCCATTTTGCTATTTCCGCTTGGTAGCCGGCCTCATCAATTTTCCCCATAATGAACTTTGTTTGTGCGTCCTCCATGATAAGATCCAATTCCCTTCCGCGCTCCGTATAGGTGGCGGAATTTAAAGTGAGCGTCGGATTCGGAACGACATATTTCTGGCCTTCCATTTCGAGCTTGGTTCCCTTTGCCCCGATCGGTGAATCTTTAAGAGGTAGAGCACTGTAGCCTTCAATTCCCAATAAGGTGTCTGCAAATACTTGGACCTCTTTCACATATAAATTATAATCAATGAACTCCGCCTGGTTATCTGCCGTTTTTTTGTAATGCTTCCCTTCGATTCCTCTTAATAATAAAGTCTGCATCTCGGGATCCAATAATTTATTCATGAAGTCCAGCACTTTCCTTAGCTCGGCTTCGGTTTTCACAGAATCCTTCGGAATGAGATAATATCCGGAAGTACCATCAGGAAAACCGGATACCCGAATGCCAGCAGGACCATTCAAACGTTCGACATCCACAACGGCATTTGGTTGAACTTTCTGTAGTGCTTCAGAAAACTTTTTCGCGTTATCGGAGACATTCACAATAACCCCGGCTTTTCCCGCTTGGAATAAATTTCGCGACTCCTGCTCGTCAAAAGAAGCAAAATCTTGATTGATTAATTTTTCATCATACAGCCTTTTGAAAAGTTTAATGACTTCGAAGTGTACTTTAGTCATAAACTCCGGTGTGAACTTTCCATTCTGCTCTTCCCATTTCGTCGGAGCTCCCAGGCTTACAGCAATGCGAGTAGCTAGATTGGACAAGCCTTGGTTATAATTTTTATACAGTACAATCCCGTACGTATCGTTTTTCCCATTTTTGTCAGGGTCATTTAAGGTCATCGCTTTAAGCATATTGTACCACTCATCGATGTTTGTCGGCAGCTTCATGCCCAAGGCGTCAAGCCAATCTTTACGGTAAATAATAGAGGTACGTCCTACATTTTTAAAGAGGGGGATCCCGTACCGCTTCTCGTCAAAGGTACTAAGCGAGTAGTTATCCGGATGTTGCGCGGATAAGTTTTTATAATCTTTTAAATAAGGGCCGATCTCCCAAAAAATTCCGGATTGAATTGCGTTCCTGATACTCGGATCGTTTCTTACTCTTAAGAGCTTCGGCAATTCATTTGACGCAATCATGACATTGACCTTTTCATCGTAAGCGGCTGTCGGAACCCATTGAATATTTAATTTGGTATTCGTATATTTTTCAATTGCCTGCGAAATCTCGTTTCCTGTAGGAGCACTACTTGCGTAAGAAGTTAGTGTTATTTCAAAAGGAGCAGTATCACTTGCTTTTCCGGGATTACTTGAATTTGATGCGTTACTGCAGCCTGCAATTGCGCCTACTGTTAATAATGCCGAACAGCTTAATAATACCAAGCTATTAGTTTTCATTTATGATGTCCCCCTGTTTTTTTTATCCCTTAACCGAACCCAGCAATACTCCTTTAGCAAAATGCTTTTGCAAAAATGGATACACCAGTAAAATCGGTAAGGTCGCAAATACAATAACCGCCATACGTATGGTCTGCGGCTGTATCATTGCTTCATCAAATCCGTTATCTCCAATGCGGGTTTGGGCTAGCATGACGATTTCTCGAAGCAGTACTTGAACTGGCCACAATTTATTATCATTGATATACAATATAGCATTAAAAAAAGTGTTCCAATGACTAACGGCATAAAACAGAGAGAATGTTGCCATGGCCGGCATGGATAACGGCAGAATGATCCGGAACAGAATGCCCACATCGTTGCATCCGTCGATTTTGGCTGAATCTTCGAGTCCGTCTGGAATTTGCTGAAAGAAATTTTTCAAAACAATCAAATTGAACGCGCTTACCGCACTAGGTATCATCAGTGACCATAGTGAATTTGTCAATCCCAACGCTTTTACTACGAAATAGGTAGGAATCATTCCTCCGCTAAACAACATCGTAAACAGCACACCAAATAGTATTACTTGACGCCCTTGTAAGGTTGCGCGTGCCAACGGATAGGCCATTAACGATGTCACCACTAAGTTAATAAATGTTCCTACTACTGTAATGTAAATGGAGACCCCTAAGCTGCGCAGCAACGTATTGGTTGAAAAAATATATTCATACGCAGTAAGTGAAAACTTCTTAGGGAATAAAATGATGCCACCTTTGATAACCTCGGACGCGTCAGTGAAGGAAACCGCTACTATATATATAAATGGAAACACGGTGACTAAACCAATGATTATTAGAATTAAATAATTGAGTCCATCAAATATCTTGTTGCCAATCGACAGATCCTGCTTCATTGTTAACACCTCACTGCGTAGTTTGTTCAATATACCCCTTCTTGACCGAATCTTTTGGCTAACCAATTGGATCCTACCACGAGCACAAGTCCGATCGCTGACTTGAACAATCCGACAGCAGCGCTGTAGCTGTACTGAGCTTGGGTCAATCCCTTCATGTAGACATAAGTGTCGAAGACTTCACCCACCTCACGGTTCGTTGGAGTCAGCATGAGGAAGATTTGTTCAAAACCGATATCCAGAAAACTTCCCAGCCTAAGAATTAGGAGTATTACGATCGTACTTCCGATTGCAGGAAGCGTAATATGCCACAACTGCCTGAAACGATTTGCCCCATCCATACGGGCCGCCTCGTAGAGCTGTAAATCGACACCCGATAATGCGGCTAAAAATATAATGGTTCCCCAACCTACTTCTTTCCAAATCGATTGGCTGATAATAACCGTTCTAAACCATTCCGGTTCCATTAAAAATGCGATTTTATGACCGAATAGCTGGAAGATGAATTCGTTGAGAATTCCCCCTTCAGTAGTAAGCAATAAGTAAAAAACGCCTCCCACAACAACCCATGAAAAAAAATGCGGAATATAAATCAAGGTTTGAATAAACCGTTTGAACTTTTCCCGCCGTACTTCATTCAACATAAGCGCTAAGAATATAGGCAGTGGAAAGAAAAATACAATATTATAAATTGCAAGCAATGCGGTATTCCGAAAAAGCTGCCAAAATTGCGGTTCGCTAAAAAAACGGCTAAAGTGTTTCAAACCTACCCAAGGACTGTTCAAAATACCTAATTGGGGTCTGTAATCCTGGAAAGCCATCAACACACCATACATCGGCACATATTTAAAAATAATAAAGTACATCACGCCAGGTAAAAGCATGAAATATAACCAGCGGTCCCTGATAAAACGCCTTACTCTTTCATTCTTAGTGAGCGTTCTCTGTGAAGTCAAAACCTGATTTAATTCCAATGTACTTCCCCCCACTGTAAAATCGCCATTCTCACAATGAACCGGTGTGAACCGAGCATTTTTTTTGCTGTAATGCGGTGGTTATCCAACTCTTATCTGCTGTTCCATCTTCAATTTGAGACAAACGCAGCAGTTCCGCTTCATTTTGTTTAACGGCTTTTTGGGCAATTTCCAAGGCATGTTGGGGACGGACAAAGATGACTCCATCCGCATCACCTACGGCGATATCGCCAGGAAATACAACCATGCCGCCTATGCTGATCGGTACATTAATTTCACCTGGACCGTTCTTGTAAGGGCCGTTGGGGGATACACTGCGGGCATAAACGGGAAAAGGAACCGCTTTCAAGGACTCCACATCGCGAATCGCCCCGTCAACAACCATCCCGGCAATGCCCTTTGTTGCAGCATACCGAAACATCTGCTCGCCACAAAGAGCACGTTCACAATAACCGCCACCATCTATCACTAGAATATCCCCAGGCTGACAAAGATCGATGGCTCGATGAAACATCAGATTGTCGCCGGCAGGCACCTTCACCGTGCTGGCCGCGCCGAGCAGCGGCAAGCTGTTAAACGGACGAATTGCTGCATTTACGCAATAGATACGGCCCATGTTGTCTCCGATATTGGCAACGGGAATATTACGAAACTGTTCAATCAGTGATAATGGTGCACGCATAAATTGTTCGTAGATTCTAAATCCAACATTTTCCATAATAAATGCCTCCTTAAGAGTTGCTAACGGATATAAATGCTGCGGCAAGGGTTTGATCGTGTCCACATTCGTAAAGATGAACACGATCAAACAGCATTGCATCAGGCACGAAAAGCAGATAAATGGTTCTTGAGGGCTTTGTGCGCCAGCGACTCGTCGCGCCCTACAAGGAAGCAGTTCACTCCCATCTCTTTCAGCTCAGCGACGCGTTTAGGAGTTTCGGCTTTCAGCGTGGGGATTTTACCGTACTCCAGCGCCTTTTTCACTATAAACGCTTCCGCTTCGAGCACATCAGGGTGGTCCTTCTGCCCCGCCACACCCAACGCCTGCGAAATGTCGGCCTTGCCGGTCGCAACCATGTCGACTCCCTCCAAGGAGAGAATCTCGTCGATGTTCTTTATCCCTTCCAGACTTTCAATCTGTACAATAAGGTCGGTGACCGAGTTGGCGTTTGCGATATAGTCCTCGCGTGAGACGCCGCCAAAGCGGAGGGCCCGCGTGTGCCGTCCATGCCCCGCTCACCCACAGGGAGTTATCACGTGCTAATTAGCTTTTTAGTCTCAGGAATCCAACTCCTTAAATAAATAATATAAACTTAGTGTAATGGGATTGAACCCTTTTATATATACAAGAAATTCGATATCCATATCAGTAAATGTACTTTTCTCGAACTTCTTACCCATATCAGGCACATAACAATAAAATCCTCCCTATTTTTCTGGTTGGGGAGGATTTTACTACCATGTCGTTTATGGCCTAGTATTTCGTATTTATGGTCCCAGGAATTGGCTGAGCGAACGAGGAAACTGCTGGAGAGATTTTGCCGGCTTCTCCCATGGGATAGGTTACGACCTCATGCCCGTCAAGCGCCCCAACGAGGAGAAAGCGCCCGTCTGAGAATACCGCACAGCCTCTGCCGCGATCGATGCGACTTATCCGGGCTAGCATTATTTTCATCGAAGAAAGGGTCGCAAAGGATCTTAAAACCATCCGAGCGCTCGATAAGAATGCACATTCCGCCAAATAAGTAAAATTGGTACTCAATTTAGATCATCCTTTCTTGGTAACAGAGTTAAACAAGGTCATGATATCAGCTAAACAGAGTCACTGAGAAATATGAATTATAAATACGGTCATAATCATTATAAATACAGTTTTTCCAACTATAGGTGTAGAGGTTTGTTATGTCTCGTCATGTTTTGGAACTGCAAAGACCGATTTGGCTAACATTGATGAAAGCACTAGTGCTGACAGTAAAAATCCAGCAATCATCCCAACGACGCCTCCACAGCCATAAGAAGACCAAAAGCCCCCTGCAGTTGTCCCGCCAATACTAGAGCCGGCGTAGTAAAAAAATAAATATAATGAAGAAGCTTGGGCTTTGTCGTGACGACCACATTGGTTTACCCACCCGCTTGCAAGTGAATGACATCCAAAAAATCCGAACGATACGATTGGCAATCCCAATAGCTTAAGCCATTGATTGGAGTTCAGCGATAACCAGGCCCCGATCAATGTAAAAAATAATGAGAGGATCACGATCTTGGCTTTGCCATGTTTATTTGCTAATTTCGCCATCCAAACCGAACTAAACATTCCAACAAGGTATACGATGAAAATAAAGTATTAGACTGTAGATGTTGATTTGACGCGGTTTTCGAGTCTAAGAATCGTCAGCTTTTGAGAAATATGTTTTAGACTAGCAACATAAAAACACATATATCAACGACAAAGTGAAAAAATAAAGTGTTAGACTGTTCAGGCTACCTCGACTGTACGTTCCGGATGTGGACAAGTACCAGAAGCAAGTCGGCTCATCAGGCGAAGACGGTCAAGCTGTGCGCTTCTTAGATATACTTTCGGATGGGAGCCGGCACAGAGTGAGCGGTAGCAACGCAGAATCAACTAAATTCTTATGGGCTTCTTAAGACCGCTCTTTAGGAAAATTTTGTCGAAAAAGAAGGAGAAATTGTACAGATTTCGAATAAGAGTTTAGATAGCATTATGAAATGAGGCCAACTTATTATTCGGAGGGAGGCAGAATGAATGAATAAAAGAAATTCAACAATACGAACAATTGCTTCACTTGCATCAGCAGTGGCATTGCTTGTATTGGGGATCGATCGTTCCGTTGAAGGCCGCTGAGGCCGGGACAGGCGAGGAAATTATCAGTTCCCGGATCCGACATCGGAATAGATATGAACCACGACGGTAGCATCACACTCAAAGAGATGGAGACAATATCAGTGAAAAAATTAAAATTAATATTTGTAGCTTTAGGTATTATTTTGATTAATTTTATGCATTCTACGCTTGCTCAGGCAGCAGAAATTGAAATTGTTGTACCTCAGTATGATTCCATAAGTATTTATAGTAACGATTACATGGTGGTTAAGAAGGAAGGTAAATGGGGACTTATTGACAAAACAGGTCAGATCGTTGTTAGCCCAAAATACACGTATATGGGTAATTTAAGCGAAGGATTAGCACTTATAAATCAAGACAATAGATATGGCTTTCTTGACATTAATGGTAAAGTTGCCATTGAACCCACCTTTGAATCTGCAAAAGACTTTAAAGAAGGCTTTGCCGGAGTTACTGTGCGTGGCAAGATGGGGTTCATTGATAAAACAGGTTCGATTGTCATTGAACCTAAGTATTTGAACGTGGACAATTTTAGTGAAGGCTTGGCTCATGTAAATAAAGATTATAAGCATGGATACATTGATACTTCTGGAAAAATGGTCATTCAGCCGATCTATGATTATGCAACAGACTTTACCAATGGACTCGCTTTCGTTGCAGAAGGTGGACAAGGCTTCATGATTGACCATACTGGTGCTGTCATCAGGGAGGCTTCGTATAATAAAATTGAAAAATTCAGTGATAATGTGATTGAAGTTTACTCAAATGAAGCCAGCAGTTACTACAAACTAGGCCTAATCGATAATAATGGCAACACAATAGCAGAACCCGTCTACGAGAAGATCGGAAAATTAAATGAAGGATTAGCTAGAATCAAAAAGGACGGAAAATGGGGATTTATCAATGAAACGGGACAAATCGTGATCGATCCTGTCTTCGATGGTGTCTTTGAATTTAGCGATGGATTGGCCCAAGCAGAACTTCATGGCAAGTATGGATTTATCGATAAAAAAGGACAGTTTGTTATTGATCCACGTTATGATTTTCAGAATAATTTCAAAGATGGCTTTGCATTGGTCAATATTGGATGGAAATTTGGAATTGGTGGCGGTAAATATGGATTTATCGACAAGACGGGCAAAGCCGTTATTACCGCATCCTACGATAAAGCTCAAGATTTCCAAGAAGGTATAGCTATTGTAAATAAAAATAACAAATATCAACTCATTAGCAATATCGGTAAACTCTTATATGAGTTTAAAAATGCATACGATGAAATTTATCCCTTGAGCTCAAAATTAATGAAAGTTGGAATCGGAAAAAAATACGGATTAATCGCCAATCCGATTCACCCCTCAGTTTATTCAACTGATTCAAAGCTTAGGGTAAACGGCAAGGTGATTACGCTTGAAGCTTATAATATTAATGGAAACAACTACTTCAAGCTCCGTGACATTGCAACGGCCGTTAATTCGACGGAGAAGAATTTTAACGTGAATTATGATGCAGACAAAGGAAGCATCAACATTACCTTAAATCAGCCTTATTCAAAAGTTGGTGGAGAATTAACGGTTTCCACCGTAACTGAAATGAAGGAAGCAACAATGACCACTTCAGGACTGTTTGTTAATGATAAAGAGATTGATCTAACTGCTTATAATATTAATGGCAATAATTATTTTAAGCTTCGCGACATCGCTCAAATCAGTAACTTCAGTGTGTCATGGGATGCAAATACGAACAGTATTGATATCTCTACCCATTCTGAGTACATAATAGAAAGACAAGATGAGCTTGTTCATAAAGAGCCAAGTTCCATAGAAAGAATAAAACAATTGTTTGTAGATAAAGGGTTTGATGTACTTGAGCGAGAGTACAAGGTGAGCCCTAATGAACACATTTATTACATCGTTTATGATAAGGGGGAAGAAGTACTAGAACTTTCGGACTATCAAAAACTTAACTCTAGTAGTAGTAGTCGGATTTTACCTAAAAGCGTCAAACTCGATTTCATACTCGGAAAGAATGAATTGGAAGTGGTCTCCTTAATTACAGAAATTATTGAGAAGGATAAAGGCGTGCCTCTCCCGCATTTCACAGAGATCTTGTTACAAAATATACGCGGAGTTGACCTTAAAGCATTCAAAAATACAGGTACTAAGAATCTTACCATCGATGGTACTAACATATCTTTCTATGTGTCTAGAGAAAGCCAGGAAAACAATTATAGAATTGAAGTGAGTTTCTAAGAGACCAAAAGAAACGAGGCTACATTGAGATAGATAGCAGCCTCGTTTCTTTTCGTTTATTTTAGAAGACAACAACGTTTACATAAAGAGATTTATGCACGTAAAATTGACGTTAAGGGGTGCTGGGTCCCGCCGTCAACGGCCTGAACTACTACTACAAACATAACATCATTCCAAGAGTTCAATCTATCACTCCAATTAAAAATGTGTCAAAAATGCGACAAATAAGGGGCTATCTCAATATTTATGAAACAGCCCCAAATACGATGTGGATTTTATTAGGTTTTTTGTCTCAATCGTTTTGACTGCTATCTCATTCTGCTTGACGATTCACAACCACAATGCATAAGAGTGAATAATTATTCATTTATCAACATTTATGAAATTATTTTCTCAATATTTATTAAAATTTTCTCAAAAAATATGACACCACACAATAATAAATAATCCAACCTTCACATCATCACTTAGCCGCAGGCATAGGCTTCTGTTCCTTATACTGAAGCTCATACAAGCGATAATAATAACCTCGCTGAGCCAGGAGCTGGAAGTGGTTACCGATCTCTCGCAATTTCCCCTTGTGCATGACGATGATTTGATCAGCATGCTGAATCGTCGACAGCCGGTGAGCTACGATAAGCGTGGTCCGTCCCTTCGATATGTTATGCAGAGCTTCTTGAACAACCAGCTCGGTTTCCGTATCAATGTTGGAGGTCGCCTCATCGAGGATGAGAATTTCCGGACGGAACGCAATCGCCCGGGCAAATGAAAGCAGCTGGCGCTGTCCAAGCGACAGATTGACTCCACGCTCACCGAGCGGTGTTTGATATCCTTGCGGCAAATGCTTAACGAACTCGTCGATGTTTACCATCTTCGCCGCTTCTTCTACCTGAGCTTCAGTAATATCATGGTTGTTCAACCGGATATTCGAGGAAATATCCCCCGTGAACAGGAATACATCCTGCTGCACGATACTGATGCATCTCCGCAGCTCATCTAATGGAATATCGCGTATATCGATCCCGTCGAGCTTAATACTGCCTTTTTGTATATCATAGAAGCGGTTAATCAACTGAATGATAGAGCTCTTTCCTGCTCCTGTCGCACCAACGAAGGCTATAGTCTGACCGGGCTGGATCGTGAAGCTCACATCCTTCAACACCCAATCTTCCTTATTATACGCAAACCAGACATGGTCGAATGTAATTTCCCCACGGACCTGCTTAGGCAAGCTCTTGGGATTAACGGCATCATTAACTGTAGATTTCTCATCCAGCATATCGAAGATCCGTTCCGCACCGACCATCGAGGTTTGGATTTGGTTATACTTTTCCGCCAAGCTCATCAAAGGCTGGAAAAACTGTCTGACATAGTGAGTGAAAGCATACACAACACCGAAGGTAATGCCTCCATCTATAACGCTGCCACCTCCATACCATAGCAGTAGAGCTATAGCAAGGTTGCCAAGAAAACCAATTGCAGGCTGAAAGATCGAGTTGATCACAGTTCCGCGCATTCCTGCACGGTAGTATTGCGTATTATGATTGTCGAATTGCTCCTGCTGCCGTTCTTCTCGAATAAAGAGCTGAGTGATACGGATTCCAGATAAATTTTCAGCAAGAAAGGAATTTAACCGTGATAAAATAACTCGGGCAGTACGCTGTGCCTCCCTAATTACGCTGCGGTACCAGAAAGTCAGTACAGCCAGAAATGGGATAACTGCGAACGATAGAAACGCCAGCTTCAAATTCAACTGCAGCATAATAATGATAATCCCGATAAGCACGATGACATCCTTCACCAGATTGACAACGACTTGGGAGTACAATTGGTTCAATGCCTCTGTGTCCTGTGTAACGCGCACTACCAGCCGTCCAACCGGATTACGGTCAAAATAGGACATCGGCATGCGACTTAGATGTTTGAATAACTGCTCACGTATGTTGAAAATAATGGTCTGGCCCGTATATTGCAGCAGGTTGCTTTGCAAATAGCTAAGTATCGCCGCTGTGATAACCGTCAATAAAAATAAAATCCCTAGCGTTAAGAAACCGGTATAATCCTGCTTGCGAAAAAGCTCCGATGCTTGCTCGTCAAGCGCTACCGCTTCAAAGCTCTGACCCTCCGCCGTGATAAGCGGTTTACCTCCAGATTCCGATAGCTTCAGTATCGATTGCTGAGAAGGCAGCCAGCCGGAAATCATGTACTCCTTGTTCTCTAGCTTAACTATTTGCCGCTTTTCCGCCCCAGCCGGAAAGCCGCCTTGTTCAACAGCCTCAGGTTCGAGTCTGACATATTCGTATTGATCCCACGAGGTTGAAGTTCCATAGGATTCCAGCTTCTTCCCATTACTGCTTTCTACGGCCAGCATTGGCTTATTGAGCCCATTAATATGCCCGTCTATCGCTACTTTAATTAAATAAGGTCTGGCTAGATCGGCCACAACGACCAGAAAAGCCATCGCAATACATAAAACGATCATTTTCCAATAAGGCTTGGCATATCCTAACAGCCGCAATAGCAGCTGCGAGTCCTTATATTTCTTAACGTCTTTTTCTATATGAATATTCATGCGCCCGCTCCCCCCTGCATAGCTCGTACTTGCGTCAGAGGCTCATGGTCCTGTCCATCCTGCCGTTCCGCTTCCTGATCCAGCAATTGCTTATGATACATATCGGCATATATTCCGTTGCGGCGAATAAGCTGCTCATGCGTACCTCGCTCGACGATTTTGCCTTCATCCATTACGATGATCTGATCTGCTGCTTGAACCGAGGATACACGATGTCCGATAATGATTGTCGTACGCTTGTTCATTACCGATTGCAAGCCTTCGAGGATCAAATCCTCCGTTATTGTATCCACCGCCGACAGGCTGTCGTCAAAAATTAATATCGAAGGCCGTTTGATAATAGCCCGTGCAATACTGACACGCTGGCGCTGCCCTCCTGACAACGAGATCCCCCGTTCACCCAAAGCGGTATCGAACTGTTCCGGAAACTCAAGGATATTGTCATAAACCTGGGCGACCTTCGATGCTTCAATGACTTGGTCGTCCGTATAAGGGTTCGGGTCAAATCCGATGTTATCGCGAATGGTCGAGGAGAACAGAAACTGATCCTGGGGTACGATCCCGATTTGCCCTCGCAATGTCCGCAAAGGAATCTCATGTATATCGTGTCCATCCAAAAATACCGTTCCCTCAGGAGGGTTATACATCCGAACCAACAAGTGCACCAATGTGCTTTTACCACTGCCAATCCGTCCAACGATAGCTAAGCTGCTGCCCTTGGGCACCTTCAAAGAAATATCTCTCAGGGTTGGCCGGTCTGCTTCAGGATAAGAAAAGGTCAGATTGCGAATTTCAATATCACCATCAATTTGTTCAATTTCCTGGTTAGCGACTACATCATCAACAACCTCGGGCTGAGTTCGAAAAATTTCCATAAGACGAACCTCGGAAGCCTTCCCGCGCTGCAGCAGGTTAACTACTTTGCCCAAGTTTTCGATAGGTCCCATCAGCAACGAAAGATACGTATTAAAAGCAACAAATTCTCCAAGCGTAATAATATTTTTCAAAACCATAACCCCACCCAGCACAATGGAAACCAGGAAGCTAAAGCCTACTATCCCTGTACTGAGCGAACTGAACATCGAGTTGGATCTGGCAAATATACGGTTCATATTCACAGCATGCTGATTATCTTTAGTAAAGAGCTTCCGCTCCTCTTTCTCCTGCACGAACGCTTTTACAACACGAATGCCTGCTGTAAATTCCTGAACTCGGCTGGTTAAGTCGGAAACTGCAGCCTGTACATCCGTGGACTGTTTTTGCATCCTTTTATTAAACCGGTATGCCAATATACTGAGTAACGGCAGCGGAAGCATCGTTAGCAGCGTCAACATAGGATTCACTGAATAAACCATGGCCACCACAGAAATGATAATCAGCATTATAGCTTCCATGATGTTGAAATACCCCTGCATTGTCACCTCTCGGACAACACCGACATCACTAATCGCATGCGACATGAGGTCGCCAATACGCTGATTGTTGAAGTATTGCGCCGATAGCTTCTCCCAATGAGTGAACAGCTCTCCCCTTACTCGCGTCTCAAGTATCCGTGATAAACGAAACAGGTAAATTCGGCTCGTCGATCGAAAAAAGGCAACACCCAATCCAACCGCAGCCATCCATAATCCAAATGTAATCGTTTCCTTGTACGTCAATGTCGAACCTTGCAATTTGTCTGTAAATTGTCCCAACAATAAAGGAATAAACAATTGGAGCAAACTGGATATGGACAATAATGCAAAGCCTATCAAGTAAGACCATCGGTTTCTTTTAATATGATTCCTGAAAATATTCTCTCTCTCCATCCGTTCTCCTCCGCGTGCTTTCGCGATTGAAAGCTCTCTTTTGTTAGCAATGGCCGTATCGTTTATAAGGCTATTGTAAGATTACCGCGATTGGAAGAAACTTACCATGGATATAATTATCTTAGATTATGGACTATCTTACTTTCCCAAAATGCCAAATATGGATTTTCGCTGCTCCACCTGAAGTCCAATTATGCAGCTGATTCCAATCATTTTTGTCGAACTTCCCCTTTTCCGGCTGCTCATTTTCCACCTTAATGGATCGATTAACACGAGCTTCTTTCAGCTTCCCAAAATCCTCATGAGACTGTCCCTTCCAGAGCTCTACGAATAAACCGGGCTGATCCGTCCCTTCATAAACTTCAAGCTCAGGGTAATTCGCCCTCACCTGCTTGATCCAATGCGAATAAGCTGACCTATGCTCTGGTAATACTTGATATTCGATAAAGGTTATAGACATCATTTTTCGCTCCTATTACTTTATTTTGCAGAAGAATTTTCAAGAAGAAAATGATAAACTGTTACTATGTTTAAAAAGCAAATTGGTAAATTCCTTGCGAAGTTAGTTTTCCTAATCGAAAACCAGGCAGATGCTTACGAAGTAAACTTTGCTGAAGCAGAGTTCTCAGGAGGACCCCCCATGGACAGCGGAACACATCTTGTGATCGGATTCGGTTTGGCCGGCTTGGCTTACATCGATCCCATCGTTGCAGCAGACCCTACGGTTTCCACCGCCGTTCTGATCGGAACGGTTATCGGATCGCAAATACCCGATGTCGATACCCTTCTTCGCTTAAAAAGCAACGCTTCTTATATCAAAAATCACCGTGGCCTATCCCATTCCTTGCCTGCATTGGCACTATGGACGGCATTGATTACAATCGCTTTAATGCTGGGGTTTGGAGAGCTGCCATTGAGGCATGTTGCTTTGTGGGTATTTGTTGCCGTAACTTTTCATGTATTTACAGACCTCTTTAACACTTATGGTACTCAGGCGATGCGGCCATTGTCGGAAAAATGGATCTCTTGGAACATCATCCATATCTTTGATCCCATTATTTTTCTTTCCCATATCGTAGCTATTTTCATGTGGTCTGTCCACCTAGTCCGTCCTGAGCTTTTATTCCCTATCCTTTATGGTTTTTTGGCGGTATATTATATATGGAGATCATGGTATCATTATTATCTGGAATCGAGGCTATATCAGAAGGATTTCAACTATGAACCAGGCGATCGCTATTATTTGATTCCCACGTTTCACTTGAGTGTTTGGCAAATTGTTAAAAGAAAACCGAATGATCACTACGTATTGGGAGAATATAAATTCAGCCGGATCAAATGGGTGGATGAAGTAACATCCGCTGTTCATCCAGCTGTGGAAGCTTCCAAGGAGCATACGGATGTCGCGGCATTTCTCTACCTGAGCTCATTTGCCTGTGCCGAATTGCGCAGTCATGACTGGGGATACGAGGTATATTGGGCGGATGTGCGCTACCGTCACCGGAAGCAATATCCTTTTGTCGCCGTACTGCTGCTCGATAACGATCTAATGCCGCTTGATTCTTACGTTGGTTGGGTAAACGATTCTCGTTTGAGTAAAAAGCTTCGCGTCAATTTGTGAGATCACGAAAACAACTGTGTTTCTATAGAATGAATGATGGGCTGTTGAGGCAGCCCTTTCCTTATGGCATGGCATAACTTATGGTCCTCTTCAACTCAAAAAGCCCAAGGATTTCTCCTTGAGCTTCTATGATGAAGCTTACGTTACGATAACTAGCGTTGGCCGCCTGCAAGTGATTGCTCCGCAATTTGCACCAGACGGCGAGTAATGTGACCACCGATTGCACCTGTGTCACGAGTAGCCATATAACCGTAATAACCATCTTGTGGAATTTGTATACCCAACTCTTGAGCTACCTCATATTTTAGTTGGTCTAGAGCTGAAGCTGCTTGTGGAACCACCAATACATTACTGCTGCGGGATTGTCCTTGTGCCATGATGATCAGCACTCCTTTCAATCTGAATGAATATCTTTGATGTATTTGCAAGCTTGCAAACTTATTATGTGACGTAGAGAAAAAAGTATACGCACATTCTGAAAAATGTTTTTTTATATTTTCAAATACTCGATTAAAAAGGTGGACAACCCCTATGAACAAAGGACTCGCTCTCTTATTTGCCATTTGCGGCACTGCGCTCTTAGCCTGTATAAGCTATTCAATCAGCATAGGAAACGTGTGGCTGGTACTGCTGTTTTCCATACTGTCTATATCGTTCATCGGCTTCGGCTTCATTGTTAAGGCTAAGCTAAGAAGGCGGAACGGCGGTTAAAGCTTTCAATAGCCTCTAGTTCGGTCTAGTTCAACTAAGGACCCGTTCAATAAGATCAAAGTTCAAATAGACCCAAGTTCAAACTAAGACCTAAGTTCAAACTAAGACCTAAGTTCAAACTAAGACCTAAGTTCAAACTAAGACCTAAGTTCAAACTAAGACCCAAGTTCAACTAACACCCAAGTTCAACTAAAGACAGTTAGCTCCGCTTAAGGCCGAACGAGTCTATCCAGGTTGAGCTGAGCCATTCTAAAAGTTTTTGTTCTATGAGTTTACAGTAATATTATTTCGTGGGGTTCGACCGACCACCATACAACACCTCAACGCGCGCCCGGGATTGCTCGCGTTGTATAATAGTTGAAGCTAGTTCACTTATAGGATATTATTAATTTTAAGTCAGGTCATACATTTACGTCGTGAAGAACACGCCGCTCGTTCCCATTATTGATGGGGATAGAGTGGCTTTTTCAATTTTTGCAGCTGCTATCTCATAGGGAGGGGTTAGTGAAATTGTTCAAAAAAGAATATGGGTTATTTATTCGAAAACAAGCAGAAGAGCGTTCAGTGAATATCTTCGCCGCTTACAAGAAGGGCATGGACATGCGGAGCGCTCATTTTTGGAGCATGTTTGGTGGCCAGCGATCGGCAATTTCGATTATCTGCATCCGGAATATGAGGTACATGATTTTAAAGACGGCACACGGTATCTCGATTTTGCCTATCTCCGTTCTCCTTTGCAGCTATGCATCGAAATCGATGGTTACGGTCCCCACAGCCGGGATGTGTCACGCTGGCAATTTGCAGATCAGCTCATGCGCCAAAACCATCTGGTGATTGACGGTTGGCGAATCATTCGTTTCTCTTATGATGACGTTGCAGAGCAACCGCGGCTTTGTCAGCAGCTTATCCAGCAATTCCTTGGCATCTGGTTTGCCGAAGGAGCGCAGCAGTTGTCCTTGTCGCCGAAAGAACAGCAGATTATCCGCCTCATGTTACGTAAACAAGAGCTTTTAACACCATTAGATGTGTCCAAGTATATCGGAATCTCTGACCGCCATGCACGAACACTGCTTCATCGTCTTGTACAAGCGAAGCTATTACTGCCCGCATCAGGAGACAAGCGTATTCGATCGTTCAAGCTGAATCCGGGAGCGAAACATTTGTCTTGGTAAAGGGAAGGCAGCTGTTGCTGTACCAAGGGAGCGAAAGCAATAAAGGAAGCGAGTAGAGAGGTCATAGAGGAAGCAATCCTTCCGCTATGACCGAAAAGCACAGCAAAATGGACCGATAAGGGAAGAACTGCTTCCGTTATCGGTCCGTTTTGTTAGCGATACACCCATTTTCCACTAAATAAAGGAACTGCGACTTCCGCTAAGGCCCTAAATTAGACGCGGTTGATCGAATAACGGAACTCTCTGTTCCTGTATGTTATCTCTACCCATTGACAGAAATACACTCTGCTCCGTCGCCTCATTCTTACCAGTGAAGAACCTTACCTGAAGTCAGGCCAATACTACTTCTTTGCGCTACTTGGGAAGAGATACTATCGTAGTGTAACATCCTAGCGCTAGCGAGCTTCGCTGTTCCTATCGTTGCTATGGTGTCCTAAAAGTATGGATTACAACTCAATTAGGCAACAACTTATAACACTAAAAATCCCATCTTTTCTTTTGTAGCACGAAGCATCTTCTCTGCTTGCACTGAAGCACGTTCCGCACCCTCACGCAGTATGCTGTGAAGCTCTCCTGAAGCGCGAATATCACGATACCGTTCTTGAATAGGCTCAAGCAGTCCTACTACCTGCTCCGCTAAATCCTTTTTGAACGGCCCATAGCCTTGCCCATCATACATAGCTTCTATCTCGGCAACAGGTTTTTTCGAGCATTGTGCGTAAATACTGATTAAATTGCTGACTTCCGGCTTATTTTGAGGATCGAACTTTACTTCACGTCCGGAATCGGTAACGGCACGGCTGATTTTTTTGCGAATAACATCCGGTGCATCCAGCATGGTTATAAAGCTGCCTTGGTTCGGATTGCTCTTGCTCATCTTGTTGGAGGCATCGTCCAATGACATAACTCGAGCACCTACTTGAGGGATATAAGGCTCCGGAATCGTATAAGTATCCCCAAAACGTTGATTAAACCGGTGGGCCAAATCACGAGTCAGCTCCAAATGCTGCTTCTGGTCATCACCAACGGGAACTAAATCGGCATTGTACAATAATATGTCTGCGGCCATTAGGGAAGGATACGTGAACAGACCTGCTCCAACCGAATCTTTGCCAGCAGACTTATCTTTAAATTGTGTCATTCGCTCCAGCTCACCCATGTAAGTAAGCGTGGTGAACAACCATCCTAACTCTGCATGCTGCCGTACGTGGGATTGCAGAAAAACGTTCGCCTTGGACGGATCAATGCCCGCCGCGATGTACAACGCCGCAACGGCCTCGCTTTGCTCACGAAGTGCAGCCGGCTCCTGCGGAACTGTAATCGCGTGCAGATCGACCACCATAAAATAACAATCATGTGTATGCTGCAGCTCAGTGAAATTTTTCAATGCCCCAATATAATTGCCTAATGTTAGCTGTCCGCTTGGCTGCATGCCGGATAGTACTCTTTTCATTTTTTGTTTCCTCCATTATCTTATATTTTTATTTTTGCTCTTTCTCTCTCCGACTCTTGTGCGCTTACTGCCCTTACGTCCTTATGCTCTTACGCACTTACGCACTTACGCACTTACGCTCTTACGCTCTTACGCTCTTGCTCTCTTACGCCCTTACGCCCTTATTCCCTTATGCCCTTACGCCCTTACGCCCTTATGCCCTTACGCCCTTACGCCCTTACGCTCTTGCTCTCTAGTAATATCCCACTTTTTTCGTTTGAAAAACGTGCAGCCCTGCGAGAAAGCCTGCGAATCTCGCCTGAAGCCCTTCCCCAGCGTTGAAAAGTGTGAGTGGAGGGAGCAAGGGAATGTGCGGAGAGTTTACGTGCCGCCTTTGAAAACGGGTTATTACCTTAATCGAGTCCAATCAGATAACCCGTTTTCAACAGCGGCCGCAGCACATCCCTTCTCCCGGAACTCACACAGCTTTCAACACTAAGGTTTTAAAAGGGTAAAGGGGGTTTAAAGGATTTAAACAAGCTTTTTCGAACGCAAAAAAGCCTCCGCCAAAGGGACGAAGGACCGTGGTGCCACCCTATTTCATTTTCCGCCGGACATCTATCGCGGCAAAAAACCTTAAGCTCCTGTAACGGGGAGCCCCCGGAGCGGCATTAGACCCGTCGTGTTAAGCCGTAGTCATGTTATGACAACGTCTCCCGCACGCATCGTTCAACCGTCAGCTCAAGGATCCATTCGACGTAAGCTATCTACCGGTTCTCAGCTGCCACCGGCTCTCTGAAAGAATCGCCATCGTTTACTTGTTCCTGTCATTGCTTGTTTGTTTTATTATCATAATCAATGCCGTCCGTTCTGTCAATTCGACTATAAGCCGCTCGTGCCTTCATCCAGGCTTGGGCGTTTTTTTTCGTTCTGCATGTCCTATGTACGTACTTTTTGACATAAGCTATAATAATAATTACGAATACGGGAGGGGAAATGTCCATTGCATTCGAAAGTCCAACGCATAACTACCAATGTACTAGCACTCATTTGCCTTGTTCTATTATTCCTTATTTTTACTCAAAAGCAGCAGCCTACTTTAACTTTTATAAACAGCGACAATCTCCAAAACTTTAAAACATTATTTTTAAGTATCATTCTCGAAGCCTTCCCTTTCATTCTGCTTGGGGTGCTCGTATCGGCCTTGCTCCAAATGTTTGTTTCTGAGCAAACGATACGCAGGCTGGTGCCGAAAAACCCGCTTCTGGGGATTTTGTTCGCCTGCCTGGTCGGTATTATATTTCCATTGTGCGAATGCGGTATGATTCCGGTAATCCGAAGATTGCTGCGTAAAGGCATGCCTCTTTATGTGGCAATTGTTTTTATACTGGTTGGACCCATTATTAACCCGGTTGTTTATGCGTCCACCTTCATGGCCTTCCGCACCCGCCCGGAAATTGCTTACTCCCGTATGGCCCTAGCTTTTATCGTTGCCATTGTAATCGGATTAATCATTTACCGGTATTTCAAATTCAGTCCTTTACGCGGAACACTTTCACTTGGACTGACAGAACAGCATGGACACCACAGTCATGATCACAATCACAATCACAATCACAACCACGGACACCATAATCACACAGATCATGACCACCATCAAGCACATTTGACAGAAAGCAAGCCGCAGCAAGTAGACCAGCATGAGGCTGATCCCAGCACCAACAATAAGCAGCAAACTCATCAGCATATTCATCATCACGATCATAGCCATTCCGGCTTTACCGGACGATTGTTCGGAGTGCTCGGGCACGCTTCCGATGAATTTTTTGACATGGGTAAATATTTGATGTTCGGGGCCTTCATTACAGCCGTTATTCAAACGCTAGTTGATCGGGAAAGTCTCGTTTCCATCGGGCAAGGCGCCCTTGGATCACATTTATTTATGATGGGCTTTGCTTTTATTTTATCCTTGTGCTCTACTTCGGACGCGTTCGTAGCCTCTTCCTTCGGCTCAACCTTTACTACAGGCTCTCTACTGACGTTTCTTGTTTTTGGACCGATGCTCGATATTAAAAGCTTACTAATGCTGCTGTCCACCTTCCGTACCAAGTTTGTTTTGGCGTTATCCGGGTTAGTGATCGTTGTAGTGTTAGTCTGCTCCCTTTTGTTTGAACGAATATTTTTTGCATAACCTACTCATATAAAAAGGAGCGTGCTGTTGTGAGTCCGCGTATTTATAGCTTGCATCATTTTATCAAAGCTTCCATCCTGTTTGGCTTTGCCATGTACATAGTCCATCTGGTCAGAACAGATAACATCTTGTTTTATATTGCTCCGCGAATGGTTGATTATGTCAAATGGTCCGCTGTCGCTTTTTACGCCATTGCCGTGTATCAGGTGTACCAGGCTATTCGGGCGCTCTTCGGCTCTGCCGCTGCTTGCGATTGTGATCATGATCATACTCCCTCCGCATCCTTGCTCAAAAACACGGTCATCTACGGGTTGTTTTTCTTTCCGTTGCTGCTTGGCTTTCTTCTCCCCGATACATCGATGGGCAGCAGTCTTGCGGCTAAGAAAGGAATGAACTTGAGCAGCTCGAGCAATGTGAAAAAGGAAGCGTCCTCCACGGCGCCGTCAGCACCTGTTCCTAACCCGGCAGCTCCATCATCAGGAGGCGCCGGTTCAAGCAATGGCTCTGGAACGACAGGCTCTGCTGCTACACCGGGAGCTGCTGTAACGCCCGGAGATTCAGCCGGAAAGACTGCTCCTTCCTCTTCAGGGAATCAAGATGCCATGTTCCCGTCGGACAGATTCACCGAGCATTATGCTAAATATGCCAAGGAATTGTACAAATCCGGAGTCATTCCGGTCAAAGAAAACATGTATATCGAAACGCTGACTACCCTCGACTTATATTTGGATCAATTTATCGGGAAAAAGCTGGAGTTAACCGGATTTGTATACCGTCAAGAGGATATGAAGGATAACCAGTTCGTCGTCGGCCGTTTCTCTATTCAATGCTGCTCCGCGGATGCCTCGCCATTTGGAGTCCTTGTGGAATATGACCGCGCCAAAAATTTTGCTGACGATTCATGGGTAACCGTTACAGGCACGATTCAAAAAACAAAATTCAACGACATGGACATCATGCTGCTAAAAGTAGAAAAGGTAGCCAAAGCGGAACCGGCTAAAACACAATACGTTTACCCTAATATTGATTTCGGCACATAGTACTGCGTATAAAACCAACCAGGCTCGCTTGTTATTATGGAGCCTCGCCTTTTTACCTGATGACACAGCTGCGCTCCTTTTGTTACAATAGGAGCGCAGCTGTTAGGTTAATTATGGAATTTAAAAATACAGCCCTACAAAGGAGCCCAAACTTATGGCTAAACAAATTGATTGGCAGGGAACTCCGGCTTACATTCTGGAAAACGATCAACTGATCGTCTCCATTTGCCCTGCTATTGGCAACAATGTTTACAGCATTTGGGATAAAAAATTGCAGCGGGAGCTGCTTCGCACACCCGAAAGTCCAACTGCGATGACTGAACAATTTGTTCAGTATGGAACGCCGATTCTAATGCCACCTAATCGGATTCGCAAAGGAAATTTCCAATTTGACGGACGCAATTATCAATTCGACATTACCCAGCAAAATACCGGGAACCATATCCATGGCGTTATCAGGCAGCAGTCTTGGACGGTGACTCAGGCTGGTGTATCAGAGGATGGCAAGCTGTTCATTACATCCTCATTCAATTTGAACGATGATGTTAATGTACAACGGCAATACCCGCATGCGCTGGAATTAGAAGTAACTTATACACTTGATGGCAGTGAGCTGATTCACTCGCTGAAGGCTACGAATAGAGGAACAGAAACAGCTCCGTTCGGCTATGGTCTGCATACATGGTTTCTGCTGGACGGTAAACCGGAAAGCTGGAAGCTGCAGCTGCCGGTCAGCGGAATTTGGGAATTGGATGAGCAAAATATCCCGACAGGCGAGATTATTCCGCTAGGCCGTTATGATGCTTTGATCGAAGGAGATGCGCTGAACGGCCATGACATGGACACCGTCTTCCAGGTTGGAGACAATCCTTGCATCGCAATTTTATCCAGAGATGACGTCGAAATTCGTTACAGCGGGTCTGACCTCTTTAAGCAATGGGTTATTTATACAAAGGGTGAAGCCCATGATTTCATTTGTCTGGAGCCCTATACTTGGGTTACTAATGCCCCGAATATAGATCAACCGGCAGAAGTAACCGGTGTTCGCGGTATTCAGCCAGGCAATACCTTAGAATTGGAAGTTGCCTTGAGGATTGTATATAAAACATCCTAACCCAGCTGTAAACGGCATAGATGCACTTAACTGCATCTAGAACGGATGCCGACGATTGTATGGACCATGATTGGTAAAAATACGATCATTATGACCCCTATGCAATCGTCGAGGCTGCACCTTAGATGCAGTAACTGTAACTGCATCTTCAACAACAAAAACAACCTTGGCAGCCTGCCAAAGTTGTTTTTGTTGTTGCCTATAGTTCATCTCCAAGCTAAAACGTATATTTTCTTTTTGCAAGTAACTACCACAGGAATCCTCTGCTTATACGAGTCTGGCCAATTCAACATCTCTGCGCACATCATCGGCATAATACGGATACCCGAAGGTATGCTTCACCCTTGCCATATAGTAGGGCTTGTTATGCAAGCTCCACAAGTAGCCAAGCCTATCCCAATGGCCGCAAGCTTCCTCCAGCAATGCTACTGCCCGCTCCTTATGGGTAACATCACCCGTGTGCTTGTATCTGTTCAACTCCAAAGCCGCACCAAACTTACACCAGTAATAGCGCCCCATCGCAGCATAGGATTTCAAATCATGCAGCGTGCATTCCGCATGACCGCCCTTCCATTCTCCAAGGCTTGAATCCAGCTGCTGAGCCGCTTGTTCCGCGGCCGCGGAAGACTCTTCCAGTATTTGCAAAATATCAGTCGGAGCTTCTTCATATTGAAGCATCACTTCGTTAATCCTTCCCTCTGCTTCTGCTTGAGCAAATTCAGGCAAGCCCATCACTCCAACTCCCGGCATCGGGACTGCTTCTACAAAATCCAGTATCGTTTTAAAGCCGCTTACTTGAGACAAGCAGCTCTCCGCATGCCATTGAAAGTCATAATCGATCCAGAATAACCGATTCAAAGCAGGAATTATGCGTGAAGCCTTCCTCAGCCCATCCAGAAAAACGGGAGCATGCTCCGGTCCATAATGACCCTCCTGTAAATGCGTCCATGTCTCATCATTGGTCTGTGGATCGTAGGAAAGCCGCCCCCATAGCTGGAACTGAAATAAATGCCGTTCAAAATCATACTTCCATGTTTTATGCCCGTGATCAACATGTTGAAAATCACTTCCCCAGATATAGCCGTCCGCTCCCCAATAGAAGCCTTTTACATAAGGCTTCTGCATCCCCAACACATACGAACGCACGTAGTCCGGATCACCCCAACGGTGAGTAAATACATCGTCATTGCGAACCGTAAATAACACCTGAGTGGTGGATAGATCAATTCCGTTCCATGCATTCCACAGCTTCTCAAACTGAGGCTGGGGATGCGAATAACAGTGGGCATTGGAATATTTCCAGCTGATGTAGAACTGCGACGGATCGAACTGAGTCTGCACCATCTCTTTAATTTCCTTACCTGCATTCTGCATATTCGTACGATGGATAAACGGGATTTCCCTTCCCGATTGCTTGATAGCTTCTACATAAGTGTCGACAATCCACTGTTCTCGTTCGTAACCAGTACCGTCCATCCATTCACTGGCAGAGGTGCCAAGCCCCTTAAGCTCTGGGTAGGTTAGCAATAGTTGCAGCACCATTTCGCGGATATAGTCTCGAATCACTTCAGACTGTCCGCGGTAGCGATTGAGTGGCAATCCTACCCGATGAATCAGATCATCGTACATATTGCCGTAATCCCCTACATTCTCAGGCAAGCCCAATCCCTTAGCCACCTCAGGAGTCAGGCGTATATTCCACGTGAATAAATAAACATCAATGCCTCGATTTGCCGCATACCGGAATAATTCACGAAAAAAACGGATATTCCGATCAATCTCTACATCACTGAACGGATTCGCTGCGCGAAATTTCGAGGATACCACCATTAGATGATACGGATGCTCCGACCATAAGCTGAGACAATTATAGCGGTTCAATGCCAGCATATCGATAAAGGCACGCCAATACTCCATATCCATACAAGTCTCTAAATTACGTACGAACGGATCTCCATCATCGAACGGAGCATAAGGAAGATTATATTTAATCCCGCGTATGCCAAGCGCCGGCTTATTGCTGATCTCGGCTCCATCATCAAGCGTGGCCCCGCGTGCCAGCCGTTCTGCCCATTCCAAACAGCCATACATGACTCCCCGCGAATCCGAGCCTTCTATATGAATACGCTCCCCGGAACGATAAATACGATACGCTTGATCTTCATAACGGGGTGACTGGTTTCTTGGCGTATGCACTTTCTGAATGATAATACCACTCACAGGCAGCACTACCGTTCCTTGTCCATTAAATTGCTCAATAAAATAACTGCCTTGACGAACCAAGCTTTTCTTAAGCTGCTCGACACCAAAACAAATCGAGGCATCACGATGATCATAAATGAGTTTCATTGGACATTTCCTCCCAAAAAATTTATAAGCTTGCTCACCACTGCCTTGCTGGTCTCATGTTAGCATTGAGCTAAACGGCATAACAGAGACACTTTTTGTCCTAAGCGATCAAGCCGCAAAAGTGCATGGTTTGACTAGGATTAAAAGGTGATGATAAGATATCGGTACACTATAATGAACTAATTTCACTATTTAATATAGAAGCACAGAGAAATGGATGGGACTTTAATGGATAAAAAATATTGGGTGCCGGCATTAGAAAAAGCGCACGCAGTCACACGGCTTGTGGCTGAAGAGCCCGGCCAACTGAAGCTGACAGATTTATGCAAGCGGCTCGACATTAGCAAGAGCTCTATGTTCTCTCTGCTGCAAACTATGGAAGCCCTCCATTGGCTGGCCCGCGATCGTTCCGATACTTACACCCTCGGCATGCATTTTGGAATGATGGGCAGCGCCTTCTTCCGGCAGTTCGATTTGATCGATGCTTTCCGCAAGGAAGCTCCTTCTTATATGCGGGAGGTCAATGAATCGATACAGCTTGCAAGCTTAGAGGGGAATGAAATTGTTTATATGGCCAAGGAAGCGGCCCCCTCTCTTGTGCAGATGGTATCGGGCCCAGGCACGCGGCTGCCCGCCCATGCGACAGGGCTTGGCAAAATGCTGCTATCATCCCTCGATGAATCCCAGCTTGGGCTGCTCTATTCTGAGGATTCCTTGTCAAGCCTGACTCCTTTTACATTAAAGACCAAGCAGGAGCTGTTCAGGCAGCTTGCTGCTATTCGGCAGCAAGGCTATGCCCTTGACCTCCAGGAAGGGGTTATGGGCTTCAATTGTATTGCCGTGCCCGTCTACCAATCAGGCAATAAGATGATAGCCGCGATCAGCTTCTCTATGCCTCTGCATAATTGGGAGGAGAAGCGTGAACAGGCTCTGAAGCTCATCCTTAGCCTCGCGAACAAGCTCTCCTTCAGCACGAATGCCGCAAGCGAACTTGAATAACGCTGGTGCTGCCTCAGAAGGACTTCTAATTCCACTGGCAATACGGAATTAGAGGTCCTTTTATTCTAAAAACATTCTTTGTCTTCATATTGACCCCACATATTGATGGTGATATATTTATTATACGATTTTATTGAACTTAGTTCATTATATTGAACTTAAATTTCATTAACTAAAGGGAGATGATGAACCGATGAAATTCGCCCGCTATCAGGAGAAACAGACAGGTTTAATAAAAAGCGCTGTCCTCAGGGAGGAAACCCTGTATGAAATCGAAGGCGATCTGTTTAACGGCTGGACCTATACCGGTCCCTCCAACCAGTTAAATAATGTGACCCTGCTCTCTCCATTGGAGCCGCGTTCGGTTATTGGAGTTGGAAGCAACTACATAGTTCAGGGGGGCGTCAAGCCGGAGCAGCCTCCGCAAATTCCTGTATTTTTCTATAAATCCCTAAGCTCGGTCATCGGTTCCGAAGAGCCTATCGTCATTCCTGCCGGCATAGAGGAAGTTAAATTCGAATCGGAGCTGGCGGTTATTATCGGTAAAACTGCGCGCCATATTTCTGAGCAGGATGCATTGGATTACGTATTCGGCTATACCATAGCTAACGATGTAACGGCATCGCAATTTTTTCATCCTAATGGTCATTGGATGGTAGGTAAATCATTCGACACCTTTACACCTCTCGGCCCTTACATTGAAACGGAGCTTCAACTGGACTCCATACGAGTACAGGCTGTTCACAACGGAGTTATGAAGCAGGACAGCGGTCTTGATTTGATTATTTTAAACATCCCTTTCCTTATCTCTTATCTATCTCGCGTTATGACTTTGCAGCCGGGTGACGTTATTTTATCCGGATCGCCGTCAGGTGCAGACTTTATGAAAAAAGGCGACGAAATCTCTTGTATCATTGAAGAAATCGGCGTTTTGCGCAACCCTGTTATTACCGCTTAAAGCTTGGATTTTGTTCAACAAGGAATGTAATCTGCACAAAACAGACTTGAGAGGGTGTTGAATCGATGCGTATTGAAATTAAAGGAAAACTTAACCCGGCATTTCAGGAAATTTTGACCCCGGATGCATTGGAATTTGTATCCGCCCTACAGCGTAAGTTTGGCCCGGTTCGTAAGGAACTGCTGCAAAAGAGAGCCGAAAGACAAGCAAAAATCGATGCCGGAGAGCTGCCCGATTTTCTCCCTGAAACCGCAGCGATCCGCTCGGGTAACTGGAAGGTAGCCAAGGTGCCGCAGGATCTGCAGGACCGCAGAGTCGAGATTACCGGACCTGCCGGAGACCGGAAGATGGTTATCAACGCTCTCAATTCCGGCGCTAAAGTGTTTATGCCTGATTTTGAAGATGCCAACTCGCCTACCTGGGAGAATTCTGTACAAGGACAAATCAATCTGCGTGATGCCATTCTCCGTTCCATTGACTTTGTCAGCCCTGAAGGGAAAACCTACAAGCTGAATGATGAGGTTGCTGTGCTGATTGCAAGGCCCCGCGGCTGGCATTTGGAAGAAAAGCATCTGCAGCTGGATGGTCAACCGGTATCGGCCAGCTTATTTGATTTCGGCTTGTACTTTTTTCATAACGCGAAGCAGCTGTTGAGAAACGGCAGCGGCCCTTACTTCTACCTTCCGAAGCTGGAAAGCCATCTGGAAGCCCGCTTATGGAATGATGTGTTCGTCTATGCCCAGGAAGCGTTAGGCATTCCGCAAGGAAGCATCAAAGTTACAGTATTGATCGAAACTATTCTTGGTTCGTTTGAAATGGACGAAATCTTGTATGAGCTGCGCGAGCATATTGCTGCATTGAACTGCGGACGCTGGGACTATATTTTCAGCTACATTAAGAAGCTTCGCAACCAGCCTGATGTTATTTTGCCGGATCGCGGCTTGGTCACTATGACCTCCCCTTTCATGAAGGCTTACTCACTTCTCGCGATCCAAACCTGCCATAAACGTGCTGCACATTGCATTGGCGGTATGGCTGCACAGATTCCTATTAAGAATAATCCGGCAGCAAACGAAGAAGCAATGAATAAAGTACATGCCGATAAGCTGCGTGAAGCGACTAATGGTCATGACGGAACATGGGTTGCCCATCCAGGTCTCGTTCCTGTTGCCTTGAAAGTATTTAATGAAATCATGCCGGAACCCAATCAGGTCGGCAAGCAGCTGGACGATGTGGTAATTACAGCCGCCAATTTGTTAGAGGTGCCTACTGGTCCGATTACAGAAACAGGTTTGCGGCTTAACGTAAGCGTCGGCATTCAATATGTAGAAGCTTGGCTTAGAGGCAATGGCGCAGTTCCGATCAACAACCTCATGGAGGACGCGGCAACGGCGGAAATTTCCAGAGCCCAGGTGTGGCAATGGATTCGTCATCCTAAGGGCGTGCTCGAGGACGGGAGAAAAGTGACCGTTGAGCTATTCGAGCAAATTCTTCAGGAGGAGCTTGAGAACATCAAGCAGGCTTGGGGAGAGGAAGCTTTCAATAAAGGCAAGTTCGAGCTGGCGAGCAGCTTATTCGCCAAGATGACCACAGACTCGGAATTCGTAGATTTCCTGACCTTGCCTGGATATCAATATTTGTAAGTGAATGCTGCGGTATTTTCCCTAATTTCTTAACTTCATAATTACTTAACGTCAGTACAGCTAGCTTGAAGCCTCTATCCCTGGATCGTCATACTTAGACGAAGCCATCCAAGGGATAGAGGCTTTTTTCCATGCTGTGTACCCTTGCATATTTTCAAATAATTCCCTGTGACTACATAATAATACGATAAGACCCTCATCACTGCGTGTGTATAGGTGAGGCCCTCTGCAAATGTCTATCAGGGTCTGCTATCCATACCTGGAGCAGCTTTATCGCGGAATTCGGCGTCCTGAAGCAGCTTCTGTCCGAATACATTCAAGCTGGAGGACAGCTTTTCCATTTGCATCTTATCCAGATCGTTAAAGAATATAGCGAGCTCCGTCCGGTTCCCCTCCTTATCGGTCGCATAAATCGCTTGCGTCAGCACGAAGGCTGTAGAACCGCCTTTACTCCCGGCATGTTCAAGCCACAAACGGTTGGCCGGATTTTGCATGAGCCCTTCCAGAACCGTTTGCAGATGTTTCTGTATAGCCGGGGCAAAAACATTGCGGCCGTTAATTTTGGCCAGCAAGCCGGCATACTCGGCTGTAGTTGCTCCAATGAGCTTATCCGAATTCATACGGTCCAGCTCCCCGTCATACCAGTCCACGATGTTTGCTTGTCGCTTATATACGCCATCATCGTCCCATTTTAGCTTCTCATGAATGTCGGCTGCCTTTGTCCGCAACATCTCGGCTGGCATGCCTGCCAGCTCCGCTTTGGCTCTGACGAGTGCTTCCTTCTTCCCCAATCCCTTGTAGCTCTGCATAAGCTCATAAGGAATTAGCAAGCTGGAAACGAATGGATACAGTGGCTCGTGATGATTCAAGCCCAGCTCTCCAAGATTCCGATTGATGTTGGCCAAACCGAGCTTCTCCATTAAGTACTCCGTATTCGCATTCGAGCTAAACACGATCATCCCTTTTGCGACTTCCTCCAGAGGCACGGCTCCGTCCTTCACCAATTGTTTGCTTTCCATCTCACTAAGCCAGGAAGGATGGGCACCTCCATCCAAATTCGCCAAATAATACGGTTCTAATTGTTTGAGTTTCACCGATTCATCCGGGCTTACTGTCCCTGCAGCCGCCTGTTTCGCGTATTCGATCGCAACGATAATTTTGACGGTGCTGGCCAGCGGCATCACTCGGTCCGGCTCAGTTTGAGCCATTATCTCACCATTCCTGACATACGTAACCGATGCTTTCTCAGGATGCTTCTGGACAAACTTCCATACATATTCGGCATCCGGCTTGGTCATCCATATGGCTGTCCCGATGACCAGGCCAACCGCGGCCACAATCAATACGAAGACAATAATGACGATCCACATCCATTTCTTCATCGCCAATCGCTCCTTTGCTTTATTGCGCTTTTTCTCATCTCGCCCTATTATCGTAATACATCAAGCTTTCGCGAAACGAAACCTAGCCTTATGATTACCTTACTTTTGGCTGGCCTCCCATGCAGAGTAGAAGCTGGCGGTTGAAAATCTGTGAAGTGTATCGGGGGCAGCGCGGCCTGATGCAAAGGATTTGCATAATATTCGTTAAGGCTCCGTTAAGATTCCGTTTGATTTCGCGTAAGAAAACGATGATACAATATAACCAGAACAATTCACTTATACATAATCTTTTGATGTTTGACATTTACCTATAATGGGGAGTGAAACGAATGATGAACGATGCCAAGCTGCTGCTTGTGGATGACGAACCGTCCATTCTTCGGATGCTCCAAACGGTGCTGGCCAAAGAGGGATTCACTCATGTCGATACGGAAACCTCGGCGGAAGGTGCTCTCGCGGCATGCCGAAGCAAGACCTATGATTTTATCCTGCTCGATGTGATGCTGCCCGGTCAAAGCGGGTTCGACATTTGTCCATTTATTCGCGCTACAACCGATGCCCCAATCTTTTTTATTACAGCGCGGACGACCGACTTTGATAAGCTGACGGGCTTCGCCGTCGGCGGAGACGATTATATCGTCAAGCCGTTCAACCCCCTTGAGGTGGTTGCCAGGATCAAAGCCCATCTGCGCCGTTATCAGCGGCAAGCCTCTTCCGTCCTTTCCGCATCCGTTATTTATGATTTCGGACGCTTCCAGGTCGATGAAAGCGCCGGTGAGCTCAGGGTTGAAGGAGTACCACTAGACTGCCCTGCTCAGGTGTTCCAATTATTGCTTTTTTTATGCAAAAACCCGAACCGCATGTTCAGTAAAAAAACGTTGTACGAACGTGTATGGGGTCAAGACAGTCTTAGTGACGACAATACCGTTATGGTGCATATTCACCGGATTCGTGAACGAATCGAACGCAATCCGTCAGAGCCAGAGCTTTTGCTGACCGTGCGTGGTCTGGGCTATAAACTTGTGCGCAGAGGTGACGCCCGTGAGCCGTGAACAAACGATTATAACGGATAATAGATCAGAAGAAAGTGTTCCGCTCATGCCTGCTGCGAGCCGCAAACCGATGCAGAGCATCAAAAAACGGCTGATCACCCAGTTTGTCGGCCAATTCGCGATCGTTGGCCTTATTGCTCTTGCACTTATGGTTGTTGCGTTATTCTTTATGCTAATACGATTGGCCCAGCTCGATATGAACCGCAGCTTCACTAGCTCGGGCCTACAGCTGCTCGTCGATTCACTGGAAATCAAGGACGGACAGATGTCATTCGATCCTGCGCTGCTTGCCAAAGTAAATGACAGCGGCGGCTGGCTACAGACGTTAGACGAGCACGGTACCGTTACTTCATCGCATTTTACGCCGGATGATGTGCCCAATCGTTACAACGGCGGCGAATTGGCTGCCTTCTGGTTAGGCAAGCGGCCATTTCCATATTCGCTGTACATTTGGATCGAAATGAAAGGCGGCATCCCTTATACGCTGCTGTATGGGGTTAAAGATACAGGCTCCCTGCTCGTGCAAAAAGTGGCCGAATCGGCACAGCCAGGTGCCGGAACGATTCAGCTGCCGGATAACTTACAGCGCGAGATCAAGGAAAGCGGCGGTTGGCTCCAACTGCTTGACAGCGAGATGAAAGAGCTCTCCTCTTTCGGCAAGCCGGAAGGAGCACCTGCCTCTTATAGTGTGCAGGATTTTATTTTGCGGTCTGAATATGCTGATCGGTACGCAACCAAATTATCATCCTTTTTCAACGAGCGCACAGCGCAAACATGGGTGCTCCATATACCACAAACCAATGGTGCACAGCATGGATTATTCGGTTCAATTGAGGCTGTCATGATATTCGGCTTTGCCGGCTTGCTTGCAGTTGTCCTGCTTGTTTTTGTCGTTCTTGCTTTCGCATATGCGCACCGATTCGGTACGCCTGTCCTTCATATGATGAATTGGCTGCATCATTTGGCGAACGGCGACTACAAGGAACCGACTGATCGTACCGGCCGGCCGCGGAGCCTTCGAAAGGACTGGAAAATAAAAAGACAATACCGGTTGTTCACAGAGATGTTCAGCTCTCTGTCCCGGTTGTCCGATACGCTTAAGCGAAATGACGATCTAAGAATGAGGGTGGAAAAAACGCGCGAGGAATGGATTGCCGGAGTAACGCACGACTTGAAAACGCCGTTGTCCTCCATCGTTGGGTATGCACACATGCTGGAAACGGATGCCTATGATTGGACTCGTGAGGAGGTGCGCGAATTCGCCGCCATCATGAAGGAAAAGGCGGCTTATATGGATGTGCTGATCGGGGATTTAAGCATTACCTACCGGTTGAAAAACGAGGTCCAGCCCCTCACCTTCGAAAAGGTCGAGATGAACGCATTCATGGAGCGTACAGTGATGCAGCTGCTGCAAGACCCCCGATTTTCGGATGCCAAGGTCTCCTTCATCAGAATGGCGCGAACACTGACTTATCCGATTGATCACGGATGGTTTCGGCGGATCATTGATAATATCGTTGCTAATGCCGTTCTGCACAATCCGCCCGGCACAGCTGTGAATATCTCATTGTCAGCACCAACCGAAGGTGGATTTGTCATTTGTGTACGTGACAATGGGCTAGGCATGGACAAGGAAACTGCCGATCTGCTGTTCGAACGGTATTACCGGGGGACGAATACGGAGGAAAACGGGCAAGGAACCGGCCTCGGCATGGCGATCGCTAAACAGCTCGTATTAGCGCATGGCGGCATCATAGAGGTGGAAAGCACTTCTGGTGCGGGTACCGTCATACGCATGACTTTTCCACCGAAATAGCTATTGCTTCACTTCCGATTCGGACGATACCAGTTCATGATCTCGTGGCACTTCGATAATTGCAAACCAGGCAGCTCGAACTGGGCGCCCGCGAAACGGGAAGCTACAGCAACGCCAAGTGTAGCGAGCCCCCAACGGCGTTCCAACGGATCACTTTCAATCCTGCACGATTGGATACGATTTCTCGGTACCCTAACCGTGATTAACGCAAGCCGGCGAAAGCGGAGTAAAAGCAAGTCATTCGTCAGTACAGAACCTGCATCTCTATATTTCCGGTAGCCGAAAGCAGCGGCAGCTAAGCCAAGTATCGCACCGCCCCATCCCCATGGTGTAAACCAAACTGTCACCACAGTCGCTATCGCGAGAAAAAGGGTCCACGGCAGTACATAGCCCCTCCATGCTTTGGCAGGCAATGCTTCAAACAATTGCAACGGCTGCACAGCAAACCTCGGCGCCATTCGCTGCAGGAACGGTTCAATTTCCCTACGTCGGAGCAGCGGGAACAATAAGGTCGTTTCCCCCTTCTCATTTCCGTATCCGGCGCTTTCCACATGAATCGCAGCAAATCCGAAGGGCTGCCACAAAACATCCTCAACGATCCGAATCGCTTGGATTCGGGCAAGGGGAAGCGTAACTTGTCTTCGCTCCAAAAGTCCCCGTGAGATGATCAGCTCATTCCCCGAACGAATAACGGTAAAATTAGCAAACTTAATAATCGACAAGCAAACGCCTAAAATCCAAGCTATCAATAATCCACCTGCGATGATCACCGGTATAGTCGCAAATTCAAAGAGGTCTGCTACGCTATGAAAAACCTTCAAGTCAGGGAAAATTTCATCCACCTTGGACATCAGCGCTGCAACCAGAGATATCGCTAACCCCATGCTGCCTGAACTCATCCCGGCTATGAGCAAGCTGCCCAGCGTGCTCTTATACCTGGGCTTCAGCTCGTCTTCAAATCCCTTCTGATCTTCCTGCAGCTGCCCTGGCAAATGCCCCTCCCGACTTACTGCCTGACCGGCGGACACAGTAGTATGCTCATCTCGAGCAGCCGGTTTATCTCCACGCAGTTGTTCCTTAAGATGTTGAGCCTCGACAAGTGTTAACGCAGATAGCACCACCTCCGGTTTATTGCCCCCTGCAGTCTGAACCTGCAGCCTCGTAACCCCGAACATTCGGTGCAGCAGCCCTTCGGTCAAATCAATCGTTTGAATGCGTTCAAGCGGGATGAACTGCCTTTTGGTTACCCAAATACCGTGTTCCACTTTAAGCATCCCATCAGAAACCTCATACCGGTAACGAAGCCACGTCAAAATACCGGACCCGATCATGACAACAACAATCGCTGCACTTATTAACATTTTCCAGTATCCTGCTCCAGTATGTCCCTCGCCGCGAAAAACCCATGTAGCTAAAAAGACAATCAAGGGAATCAGCCACTCTTTAATCAACCCTAATGAGGAGAGAACCGCAGCTAGCGGGTGCATCCTTTTACCGTTTTGAATGGGCTTAGACATCTTCATTGGTCACCCTCGCGAGCTCGGCAATTTGTTTGCGCACCCGAGCGGCCGTATCATCAGCAAGCGCTGGAATATGATGCTTACCCGCTGCTGTGGAGAACGTTACGCTCGTAAGTCCGTATTTGCGCAAAATCGGCCCCTGATGCGTATCGACATGCTGAATCCGAACCATGGGAATAACCGTTCTTGTAACGAATATGACACCTTGCAGAAGATCAATCTCTTCCTCACGTATTTCATAGCGCCAACGCTTCCATCTGAGAGGCGGCATTATGGTTATATCCAAAGCCATTTCCAGCACCACTGCGACACATACAAGCACCGGAATCCACCAAGGCCAAGCAAACTTAATGGAAACAATAATAGCAGCGACCCCTACAGCTGCGAACAATGCACTTGTAATAGCGGCACCCAACTGCCATACTGCAATCGCTCGCTGGTCTATTCTTTCACTTGGTTGTGAATGCATTGCAGTCTTCCTCCCCCTGCACATAAATATCTTCGTCAATTATGAATGTTCATTTACCAGTTGTCTAACAACCTTAACGGTGTCGGCAAAATAAGGACGGTATTCCAACCCTTCTACAAAAGACAAATACTGATTGGCGACAGGTATGATTTGAGACTTGTATGTCTCCAATGGAATGATGTAGGTCGCCAGAGCTTTAGCTTCTCCATGCTGCCTTTCCTCCATCTCCGTCAATTCTACCAGCCCTCCGTCTAGATGCCGGGTACGAAACGAAAACGCCCGGCATTCCGGATCACCGCAGCCGCAGCAGAAAAAGGGCATCCGAAAGCACTCCTCGGGCGATGCCCAACGATTCGGCTCCACTTCATGATTTAAGCTGTAGAGCAAGGCGGGCAGTCCTACATCCACACATAGCGGTTCGTCTATGAGTACCTCTCCATCCACCTCTAGCCGTACGTCAGCATGAATTATTTGCAGGTCTTGATCCCATGACCAGCCTTTGCACTCTAATTTAAACATAAGTTTCCACTCCCCGTTTAATAAGACGTCCGGTACCATAAGTATCCCTTCATTATAAGCAACCTCAAAAGCACTGTATAGCTGCCGCTGTCCTCCAAAAACATTTGGATTCATTTTCCATTTTTTCCTATGAGTATATTTCATCTTTTGACACATACTACCTAAGGAACGGAGGTGATAACTATGGCACAAGGACAATCCCGCAGCAGCAACGTTTTGGTTGTACCTCAAGCTTCCCAAGCTTTAGAGCAGCTCAAATACGAAGTAGCACAAGAATTGGGAATTCAAATCCCGCAAGATGGTTACTATGGCTTCATGGCGACTCGTGACACTGGTGCAATCGGTGGCCACATCACCCGTCGTCTTGTACAAATCGCTGAGCAACAACTTGCAGGCAAATTCTCAAGATAATGTTTGGCTTCCATACTTACACGAGGTGACTCCCCAGGGGTCGCCTTTTCCAATTAAAAACCCCGCCAACAATAGCTGTCAGCGAGGTTTGAATACTATAAACTTATCTGTTTCCCCTTTCCCCATACAAGGAAGTAACGGAGAGAATCTCTATTTCTGCCTCTTGGTCGATGGCATGTATTAAATCATACAGCATGACTTCCTCCAATCTGTAAATTTCCAATCGAAGTGTTTGCCGGGCTAATCCTTTGTTATCCGATTTTCTGCCAAGCAATACTGCCTTGCGACCCGTCACTTTTGTAATTTCCTCACTAATTTCAGCAATCCTTCCGCTGCTTATTCTTAATATACGGACTAAAGACGATCGTTTGGAAAGCTTACTAACACAATAAAGCCCGACAGCCATTGCAATGACGTAAGCCGCTACTGTGCTCGTATCCTGCATATGATCAAGCACCGAACCCCCGTCTCTTAACCCAGCCTCATTGCTAGTTAAAGTATACAGTGCCTGTTTGCCAAATACTGCTCCGTCCCCACCCAAAATATATTCTTTTATTGTTTTCATCCAACTCCTCCTTACCCATAAAGGAATAGAAGTTCTGATCTACTTAGTAGAGGTATCCGATTTCGTCACTGTGTTTCAGCTTTTTTAGCCTTTTTACCGCCCGAAGCCGATATTTTAAACAGAAAGTCCAACGCTGCATAAACACGTTTATTTTCTTTTGTAAGCAGAGGTCCGAGCACAGCCAGAATAAGAACATACAGTGCCGCGAATGGCTGTATAACTGGCAGAAGATGTCCCGATTTGGCTAAATTAGCCATAATAATGGAGAACTCTCCGCGGGCAACAATGGTAAGACCAATATTTACCGATGCTTTAGGAGACAAGCCAGCCAAGTGACCGGCCCACATCCCAGCGGCAAAATTTCCTGCCAATGTCAGCAGCACAGCCCCCAATGATAACCATACAGCTCCGCCAAGTGAGAACGGGTCGATCGTTAATCCAAAGCTGAAGAAGAAAATAGCCCCAAAAAAGTCCCTGAACGGTAAAATCAGATGCTCAATACGTTTCATATGCTCCGTTTCGGCCAATACCAGTCCAACTAACAGGGCTCCAATCGCTTCTGCCACATGAATCGTTTCGGAGAAACCCGCTATTATAAACAACACAGCGAATATAACGAGTAAAAACAGCTCATTGGAGCGTATATGCAAGAACCGGTTGAGGAAAGGGACGGATTTGCGCCCTACTACGAGCACTAACAGCATGAATCCAAGAGCTATGAGAGCCGATAGAACGACTCCGCCAATCGAAGTAGACCCGCTCAGCACAAGCCCGGACACGATTGAAATATAGACCGCAAGAAATACGTCCTCAAACATAATGATGCCCAGTATCATCTCGGTCTCCGGATTTGCCGTGCGCTTTAAATCAACCAGCACTTTAGCCACTATCGCACTCGATGAAATGGTAGTAATTCCGGCAACAATCAAAATTTCAAGCATGGGCAGCCCAACCAGCCAACCAAATAATAGGCCCAGTGTGAAATTGATCAGGATATATATCGTCCCGCCCACAGCAATGGATTTTCCTGATTTAATAAGCCTTCCTACCGAGAACTCAAGCCCCAAATAAAACAACAGGAACAAAACTCCGATTCTTCCAAGAAACTCGATGAGCTCCGCGCTTTCTATAAAACGCAAATCAATATGCCACCAATTAATGGAATGAGGTCCCACTGCCATGCCGACCAATATATAAAAGGGGATGACCGAGAAACGCAATTTAGCCGACAGCAGTCCAGCAAGTGCAATAAGTCCGATCGCCAGCCCTATTTCAAATACCATATAGTTCATAGGTTCAACCACATCCATTCATTAAAATAGTTTTAAAATGCTTCTGCTGCCCCCTCTCTCCTGCAACTACCAGGGTAGAATCTACCATAATGACAACGTCCGGTCCTGGGTTTATAATCTTTTTTTGCTTCTCTACAATGGCAATAATCGTGGCTCCTGTGTTTTGACGAACTTTTAAATCACCAATCGTTTGACCAACGCATTTATATCCGGACTCCACCCGATACCATTCAATAACCAGATCATCCAGCGCAACTTCAATAGTCTCCAAAGCCTTCGGTTTGTAGTTCATTCCGCCAATAATACCTGCAATCAGACGCGCCTCATCATCATCCAAAGTAACTAAAGAAATGCTTTCCTCTAAGTTTTCATGATCAAAATGGTAGCATTCCCTTCGGCCGTCATCATGGATAACGATCACCAGCTTGTCGCCTCCGCGTGTGGTCATTTGAAACTTTTTTCCAATTCCCGGAAGCTCAATTTCTCTAATATTCATATATAAATCCTCCTAAAGGTTCCTCCTGAACTTTTTAAATACAGCTATAAATTTGCTTATATTAATCATGAGAAGTGATAGGTCCAGCCAAAATGGCTAACTATTAGTGCGCAGCACCAAATAGACCCTCATATCCTGTTTTTCAAAAAACAAGATACTGGCAGCATAAATAACCCTCATGTCTATTATTTTCAGTTTAAGTCGAAGCATAGGCAGCACTAAATAAACCATAGTCTGCGTGAAAATTTTTCAGCAGTAAACAGCACAAACAGAATGTTCAAATGTGGGTGTTAGAAACATACAAGGGGCTAACAAAAACTACACGTTAAGGGAGGTGAATTTGATGGGGAGCAACAGCATACGGGTTAATCGACGGGCAATCTGGGGGCGAAACGAAGCGCGGGCTGCCGGTAAGCCGCACAAAGAGAAATGAATGACAGCACATAACATAAATAATAAGGTAGGAACGTAGGAGGCGAACCTTTTGCTCTCGGAGACGGTATTTTTTCGAACAACCAGGTTCGTGTTGTATTCAATTCCTTGTGAAGAGGAGGAACTGTGAACCGTCTCTACAGCATGGATTTCAAGGCTAGGGGTTGGTGTGGTGAAAAGCATAAATACGGCAATCATAATAATAGAAAACCAACGATTGGACGACCTATGAAGAGATATCATTCAATTACACCTCCTTTCTTCGTGTTTTCAATGAAATTATACCATAAATCGTCGTTTTCGGCAAATTTCAAGACTTATTCTAATCAAAAAAATCAGTGGAAATATGAAAAACACCCCGCCGCCAGTACTGTCAGCATAGCGCTTCCAAGTACTAAAACGATGAGGTGCTCTCTTCCAAATTAATAAGAAATAAGTGCGAAATAATAAAAATTAAATACTATTTGTTATGCCGATCTTTTTCTTTGTCCGTGATGATGCTCGCCATATTGTAGTTAGATTCGAAAGCAACGCTAGTACACAGCTTGTCCTGCCGTTTGGCAAATTCGAACTGGATTTCGCCATGGCTCCAGTTCTTAAGCTTTAATGATTCCATAGCTGTCATTCGAAAGGTTTGCAGTTCAGGATCCGAAAGCCCCCTTTCCATTTTGTGCAATTGGCTTCCCTTGCTTTCCAGGGGAAAAGCTCTGACCCCGAATTTGCCCACAACATTGTTGCGGATTTGTACAAACACCGTTCCTGAAGTCAGTTGTGTCAGCTCTTCTTTAATTTCCCGGAATACAATTTCAAGCTGTCTGGCCAAAGGCACATTTTCTAAGATCATTAACATCCTCCTACCTAATTTTGAATTATGTTTCCTACAACCTCTAGGGCTGTAGCCCCATTATATGTAATAATTTTCCTTTATTCAACAAAAATTTTCAATATTCAGAAAACTTCCTATAATGCAACAAATTAATACATAAAATTACAAAAACACCAAAGAAAATCATCAATTCCAAAAAAACATATGAATATAATTTTATACCATCTCAAATTGACCACAAACCGATTTTAGAAAGATACACAGGTCATATGATTAATAATGATTTTTGTGAAATATGCGTGCCTGTAAAACCGTTATAGCTTTACTAGTACATTTTTACTTTTTCGAGGCTTTATGTGCATCACCAGAAAACCAAACATACAAAAAGAAATGCCCAAGACCGCCAGAATAGGTCATCTTCTGGCGGTCGCGAGCAACCTGTCTTCATCATACGCAACAGTGGAGCCAAAATTCCAAGCTAAACGAGTGTCGGCACCTATATATCTCCATCAATATTTCGCAAGGATTCGGAAAACTTCTCCACTCTACTCCCCATCATACCGCTCGGCATTGAATTCGATAATATTACGGTCCGGATCAAGTACGTAGATTTGCGGAAAGCCCGCCTTGGCAAACGGTCTGGCCTCATACGGAACCCCCTTCTGATCCAACCAAGCAATCGCCGCCTTGTAGCTGCCGACCCTTATCGCGAAATGTCCGTCACGAGTGTTAATCTCACCTTCCCTCAACGTCTCCCCCTCATGAACGATTAAGTGCAATTGCTGACCTCCCTCCCCAACCGCATACCACGCTCCGGCAAAATCAAACGGAGGACGCTCGATTTCTTTTAATCCAAGCACTTCTGCATAAAAGGTTTTAGCCCTTTCCAGATCCCGCACAGTCAAGCTTACATGATGAATCGCTGAATAATTAATCATACTGTTCATCTACTCCATTCGTATTAGTGTATTGCATCAAAAGTCCTATTAACGCTAAAAAGGTCGAAACATGCTGAAGTATCGGGATTCGAACTATAGACCATGGTACTATTGGGTGATATAATGCTCTCATAAGTAAGATTTTTACATACATTCCAAAGGAGATATGCTAATGAATTTTCAAGCCCTTTCATTTAAAAAGAAGCTTCAACTCGGATGTTACGCGATAGTTGCTCTTTATTCTATCGCATTAATTATTCTGATTACAAAGTCTCCTGATCTTATGGTTTTAGGCATTATCTTCCTGGTGGTTATGATTGGGCTTAGCTTTCCTTTTATCAGCTGGTTTGAGAGAGCGCTTACAGAACCGATAAGCAACATTTCCCGCATTGCGTTAAACATTTCCAAAGGCGACTTTTCACAAAAGGTTACCGTTCAATCTGACGATGCATTAGGCGAGCTGGGAACTTCCTTTAACAAAATGATGGACAAGCTTCGCGAGATTTTGCAGGATACAGGCAGTATGTCGAAGCATGTTTTCGACTCTAGCCGAGATATTTTTTTCAAAAATGAAAATTTGAAAGTTGTTTTGGAGCAGGTAGCCGTTTCCTCTAATGAGCTCGCATCAGGCGCTAACCAAATTTCCGAGGAAATTTCGGATATATCCATCGCAACCAAAGATATTGAACAAAAAGTAACAGGCCTAACAACTTCGACTCAGGAAATGAATTCACGATCCGGACAAATGCTTTCTTTGGTCGAAAAAGGGATTCAATCCGTCGAAAATCAAGGAACGGGTATGAAACGTAACGTAGAGGCCACCTCTAATGTATCACGTACGATTGATCAGCTAGCTTCAAAAGCCAATAATATTTCCCAAATTACAAGATCTATATCTGAAATTGCGGAGCAAACCAACCTGCTTTCCCTGAATGCCTCCATTGAAGCGGCACGTGCAGGCGAGCACGGAAAAGGCTTTGCCGTAGTAGCCCAGGAAGTTCGCAAGCTTGCCGAGGAATCCACAACCTCCACAAGAGAAGTATTCGAGCTGGTTCGCAGCATCGAAGAAGGAATCCGTCAAGCGCTGACCCATATTGCAGAGAACGAGCAAATCGTAAATAGACAAACGGTATTGATCTCTGAAACGGAAACGGTTTTTGCCGAAATCGTCAGCAGCGTCAAGTTTATTTCAGAGCAGATAGCATCCTTCGCAAGTGAAAGTCAACAAATGCTGGACAGTGCTCAACGTATTTCCGGTACTATGGAGAGTATCTCGGCCATCACAGAGCAATCGGCTGCAGGTACTCAAGAGGTTTCGGCTTCAATGAATGAGCAGATTCATGCCGTTCAAGACATTGTTGATCAATCGGAGCAAATGACCAAGCTGGTTACCAAGCTACAGCAGACTATGCAGCTTTTCAAACTGTAGGTGGTGGAAATTTGTCCGGCTTAGTGATGGAAGAAGCTTACGCTGCCGCGGGAAAGGGATGTACCTCCGGTCCCTATTGAAGCCGTGTTCCTTTGATTAGACTAGGCGGCTGGAACACGGCTTCAAAATGGGACTCGTAAACTCTACGGTACATTCCCTTTCCGCTCTGCGGTCGCTTCTTCTTTCTAGGCTAAGCCAGACAAATTTCTTCTTATTGGTAGAAAGAAGGCCGGGGGCTTCGAGCCCCGGCTTCTTTTTATTAGGGCAAGAGCCCACCTTTTAAACCCTGACCCCTTAAACCTTAAACCTTAAACCTTAAACCTTAAACCCTTTAAACCTTTAAACCTTAAAACCAGAAACCACAAACATAGAACTACTCCGTCAAACGAAGGAATTCAACAACATCCTCGACAGATAAATCCATCGCACGCTGCCAGAAATCAGGCTGCCGAAGATCAACACCCAAATGCTTTTGAGCCAACTCCTCTACGGTCATACGGCCGGTGTCACGAAGCAGCGCGACGTATTTTTCTTCAAATTCAGCTCCTTGACGCAGTGCCTCTGCGTAAATCCCTGCGCTAAACATATAGCCAAATGTATACGGAAAGTTGTAAAATGGAACTTCAGTTATATAGAAGTGAAGCTTGGAAGCCCAGAAATGCGGATGATACTCGGCTAACGCGTCGCGGTAGCCTTGCTTTTGTGCCTGCACCATCAGTTCATTTAATCGTTCCACACTTACGAGCCCTTTGCTGCGCTCTTCATAAAACTGTGTTTCAAAAATAAATCTCGCATGAATGTTCATGTAGAAAGCTACAGATCTTTGAATCTTATCTTCCAGCAGTGTCAACCGCTCTTCTTCGCTGGAAGCTCCCTTCATGGCTGCATCAGAAACAACCAATTCAGCAAACGTAGAGGCCGTTTCTGCAACGTTCATGGCATAATCCTGCGCCAGCGCAGGCAGATCATTCATCACATGCTGGTGATAGCCGTGACCCAGCTCATGAGCCAAGGTAGCCACGTTGGAGGCTGTGCCCGCGTAGGTCATAAAGATACGCGTTTGCTCTGCAATCGGAAACGATGTGCAGAACCCGCCCGGCCTTTTACCTGGCCGGTCCTCGGCCTCAATCCAGCGCGACTCGAACGCTGCAACGGCGAAATCCGCCAGCTTGGGGCTGAAGCGGCGAAACTGCTCGACGATAAGCTGCGCGCCTTCGTCGTAGCTGAAATGCTTGCTCCCTTCTCCAACGGGAGCATCTACATCGTACCAGCTCAGCCTCTCGATTCCGAGCAGCTTGGCTTTACGCTGAAGATACTGCACGAAGATGTCCTTGCCCCGGTCAATCACGCCCCACATGGCGTCTAATGTCTCCTTGGACATCCGATTAATCGCGAGCGGTTCCTTATGTATGCCTTCCCAGCCGCGGCGCTCATACAGCTTCAAGCGGAAGCCTGCCAAATGGTTCAGCGCATCGGCGCAGTAATCCGCGTGATCCGCCCATTTGTCCTCCCACAGCTTGAACAGCTGCTGTCGGACTGCGCGATCAGGGCTGTGCATCTTGTTCGCCGCCTGCCCGGCGGAGAGCTCCTGCGTCTTGCCGTTGTCCTCGTACAATATACGGAACTTGCTGACTGTAGTGTTGTAGGCTTCCCCCCATCCATGATAACCATCGATGGCAAGCTCATTGGCTAACGCTTCCTGCTCTGGAGGCAGCTTCTCTGCGGCAAGAGCCCGCCGTTCGTCGAGCGGGAATGCAATTTCTTGCAGCTGTGGCGATTGCAGCAGTTCTTCCCATACAGCATCGCTGATTTCAGTCAGCTGTTGATCGAACTTCGTCAAAGCCGAGGTGTAGGCTGCCGATAATGTTTTGACTCGGCCCGCCAAAATTACGGCTTGCTTGTCAGCCTGATTTTCAGCCGCCAAGCAAGCGACGAATGAGTCGGCTTCTCTGATCTTTTTGGCGATAGACTGAAGCAGCACCAAAACCGGCTGCAAATCTGCTGCCTTGAGGATTTGTGAAGCTTTAAGCCCGCCCAGCAGCTCGTTAAAACCGGTTACATCCGTTCCAAGCTGTTCAAGGAATGCCCGGAACGCATCCGAAGTGCTTCCACCCGGAAAAAATACAGATAAATCCCATGTTTGCTGCAATTGCTTCTGCATGTAAGCATCACACCTTTCGAAAAAAATATATACAATCTAATTAAACCATAGATTAAGTCACAGCCAAAATCCAGACCCTCCAAATTTTGGTTGTATTGTTACAGTTCATATGATTAAATGGTGACTATAGATCTATTGACAGGAGTTGACAGCAGCATGAAACCTTTACAGATCTCGCCTGAAACGGCACAAAAGCTAGCCAAACAGTTAAATGTTCCTTTAGAGCATTTGATGCACATGCCTCAACATATTTTGCTTCAAAAGTTGGCCGAGCTTGCAAAAAATTCAACGGCTCCCAGCGAGCAAACAAACCAGGATTCTAACACGGATTCACCCAAGCAGGAGTCTTAATTTATGATTCCATTTGATTGCACCTGGCCTTATGAATTGATTCAGCAGGATGTATATGTGCATGAATGTCCTTTCTGCAATCAGCCTAATGTACTTCTGCCGCTCAAGCGCACAGATTTACCCGAAATTAGCCGGGGTACAAAACGGCTGCTCGTATTTCCATGCTGCCACAATAAGATTACGCTTGTGGACGCCGATCAGGATTATTTGCTTGCCAATCAACCATTAAGAAACCGACGCTGAGAATTCCACAGCGATTGCCGGCTTTATCAGGAGTGGAAACAGTCATGTACCCGATACCGTTTGCCAATGCCTGCGTCCTTATTGCACTGAGCTATATCGCATTAAAATTAAAAAACAGGCTGTTTATGGAGCGATACGAATCAGTAACCGCTCCCCTCTTAACTGGCTTGGCCTGCATCATCATGATGCTCCAGCCCTTACCTGACTACGTACTGGCAACTGACTTATCTTTTGCTCCCATAATAATGGCAGGCTTACGCTTCGGATGGTTGATTTCACTTCTGTCAGCAATGATCCCCTCCCTATACATCTATGTGATACAAGAGCCCTATGGGTGGATGCGTATTGCGCAGGATTTCATCATCCCTGCCGTTATTAGCTCCATGTTCCACCGTAAGGAGAATGAATCAGGTTATGCTGTCATTCCCTATTGGGATGGAATCAAGATATGCATCATTCTGGCCATTGTACGTTTAGCAATGAACGGATTTATGCAGCAAAATGTATCCTTTTCCTTTTTCAGCACTCAACTCGTTATTCTGATTCTTTCTGCTTTAGCCATACATACATTGATTGTCATGTACAACGATGAGAATCGCAGTTGGATGCTTCAACGCCGCTTGGAGCTTCAAGCTAATCAGGATGGTCTTACGGGTCTGCCAAATCTTAGAAGCTTTATGAATATCGCAAGCAACACGATGCGATTCAGGCCTGTCACCATCATGATGGTCGACATTGACAATTTCAAGAAATATAATGATACATTCGGACATCTTCAAGGGGATCGACTGCTGCAGGAAATTGGGCAGATCCTGCGGACTACGATCTACGAGCACGACTATGTAGCCCGTTATGGCGGAGAAGAGTTTATTATTATGAGTCAAATAACCGACTATTCCGAGTTAGCACACTATGCCGGGAAGTTATGCCACGCCGTGAAAGCGTATCAATCGATTGGCTTGGAAGAACCGACAACAACGATATCCGTCGGTATCTCCATCTCGGGGAGCAAGCACGACGAGCTTTTGCACATCATATCTGAGGCCGATGAAGCCCTTTACTCCTCCAAAGGCAGTGGCAAAAACCGCTACACCTTTTATAGCGACATAATAGCAACAGCAAAAAACACTTGATGCAGGTTCCCATAAGCGGATGCTGCATGAAGTGTTTTTCTATAAATATGTATCCAAGTTAATTGTTATGTATGAATCAAGCTTGTCCGAGACTACTTCTTCTCACTTAGCATTTCTTCAGGCAGCTCTAATTGTCTAGCCAGCATATCTTCCCTTGTTACTACCCACTGCTCTCTTGAAGCGCGAATCATAGCTGCGTCCATGATCCTTTTATCATTGATAACTCTGCCGAACCATTTCACCGCATCCTTATAGTTTCTTACCCTACGGTTTAGCTCCCCAAGTAAGTACATAAGACGTGCATTGTTGAGTTCCCCCGCCTCCGTTTCAAAAACATTCGTATAAGCGTCCAAGGCAAATTGCAGAAAACGAAGCTCCTGCTCCTCTTGCTCGCGGTAACGGTACAACCACGCGATATGATGCAGCAATCCGGCGATTACGCGCCCTTTCTCGTTTCGAATCTGGGCACAAACCAGCGCAAGCTTGTAAGTCTGCATAGCCTCCTCCCAAGTACGCTCATTACCGAATTCCTTCTGCAGCCAATTATCAGCAACCTTCTCACGAAACTCCTGAATTTGAGGGGCAGTTAGCTTGTTGGTAGAATTCTCTGAATCCGCGTATCCACACAAAGGACATACACGAACCACATAGTAATCGGGATTTATTTCCTTGTAATGAATGCAGAAATCGGTATCCGTATGCTTGGCCTTTTTAAAGCTGGGCCTTACTCTTGAAGTGCGGTATGTAGCTTTGCAATACACGCACTCCACCTTCACATGAAATAACGGTTCAACCATTAGCTCACTTCCTTATGATAAAAGTAGTCCATCCCCATCATCAATAAACTAATTATCCGTATTAACAAAATGATACGCCGGACCTTGCAGCCGCTGCAGCAGCAGTTTTCTCAATTGGGGATCTATTCCGATGTCTGTAAGCGCCTGCTCCATACACCCAAGCCAAGCGTCGGCACGCTGCGGAGTAATCTCAAACGGCATATGACGGGCTCTCATCATGGGATGTCCGTATTGCTGGGAGAATAATGGGGGTCCTCCAAAAAACTGTGTCAAAAACAAATATTGCTTCTCCATGACTGGTTCTATATTTTCGGGAAATAAAGGCCCGAGCAGTTGATGAGCCTGTACAAGCGGATAAAATGCTTCCACTATGCGGCGGACTGTTGTCTCTCCACCGATCATTTCGAACAATGTTCTCTCATGCTGTGAATTCTGTTGATCGGACATATTGTTTCTTCACCTGACTTGTGAATATATTTTTTTCAAAACAAAAATAGATGCTAATGCCTTGGCGATTAGCATCTACTACTAAGTGAAACAAACTAAACGCCTGCTTCAGTTTACAAATCCTCCTCGCCGGAGGTCATCAATGTTTCCCTGATCACATAAACGAACGCACATACGAGAATCCCAGCAATTACACCCATCACAAGGATCAACTCCTACTCTCATATTGGTACTATTGTACCATAAACATTTTGATAATTCAGCAAATTTACAGGTATGCGCTATTTTTTTATACCTGTTTGTCCTACTTTGAGCATGCATGTCTATATAGCCTTGTACATATAGTTACTGATGAGGCCTAAAGCCTCAAAGCTTCAGAAAGCATTCCAGCCCAGCCCATGCATTGTTAACTTCTTACACAAAGACAGCTCATGCTTACGATGCCATTTCGCCAAAGCGAAACTCTCAGGAGGACACCCACTATGTTGTTAAAAAGGTTTCCAATCGTATATGCCATCGCATTACTTGGTCTAAGCTTACTATGCTTAATGTTATTCTTCCCAACGGAGTCATTTCATGCATCGCTAAAGGGGCTTTCCATATGGTGGGATGTCCTGTTTCCTGCACTCTTTCCGTTTTTCGTTATTTCCGAAATGATGCTGGGTGTCGGTCTAGTCCATTTCTTTGGTACGCTGCTTGATCCGCTAATGCGTCCTGTGTTTCGGATTCCTGGAATCGGCGGCTTCGTTATGGCTATGGGTTTCGCTGCAGGCTATCCTGTAGCTGCGAAACTTACGTCACAGCTATGGGAGCAGCGGCTCATCAATCGCGAGGAGGGAGAACGACTCGTCGCATTCACTACTTCCTCCGATCCTATCTTTCTGATTGGAGCGGTATCTCTAGGCTTTTTCCATGATGCCAGCTTGGCTGGAATCTTAGCCGCGGCTCATTATGGGACAGCTATACTGTTAGGTTTACTGATGCGATTCCATGGTGGATCGCAAGCCGTCATGACACACGACCCGATGCCGATCACGAAAAAGTCCAACACAGCTTCCCGCAGCATACTGATTCGGGCATTTGATGCGATGCATACAGCCCGTATGATGGATGGCCGATCTTTGGGCGAGATGCTTCAGCAGGCGGTACGAACAGGTCTTCAGCTTAATTTTGTCGTGGGAGGGCTTGTAGTATTCTTCTCCGTTGTGATGGAGGTTATGACTTCCGCGCATATAATGAGCATTTTTTACATAGGCATTAATTCGGTGCTTCAGCTGTTTAATGTCCCTTTGGAGCTATCGAAAGCCGTTGCTAACGGCATTTTTGAAGTGACACTTGGAGCCAAGGCTGCGGGCGGGGCTGGAAGTCATATTGATCTAGTGTTCAAAACAGCCATCGCCGCTTTTGTACTTTCCTGGGCCGGTTTATCGGTACACGCACAAATCGTCAGCCTGCTGCATCATACCAACCTGCGCTACCTCCCCTTCCTTGCGGCGCGTTTCCTTCACGGATTGATGGCAGCCACTGCGATATTCATCTTGTGGGAGCCTATGCAGCCTTATCGGGCTACTGTGGCAGCTTTTATCCCTCAGATAGACGTTACATCACCATTAACAACCTTGTGGCGCTACACAATACCTTGGGGGATCGCCTCCTTTGCCGGAGTGTCCATTATGCTTGCCTTCATGTATCTTTTGTATCTCATTGTGAAGCAATGTATGAAGCCGTTGGGTAAATAGGATAATAACCAAGAATAAACGGCTGCGCCGCCCCAGGGGGACGAGCGCGTGTATCAAGTTGAGCGAAGCAAAGTTTAAGAATTTAACCTTGTTGTTCAACGAACAAAAAGATTATTCCAAAAGGTTGGTGGAACGATAACCATGAATACCATGTTTTCTTATCGAAATATGAAGCTACCGCAGACGATTGAACGATTGCCGGAACTGGCATACAACATGTGGTTCAGTTGGAACGACGACGCCTTGGAATTATTCGCCCTAATCAATCAGGAGCTGTGGGATCAGTTCTTGCACAATCCTGTCCGGATGCTGGCTGAAACACATCCTGATGTATGGGAGCCTCTAAGCAAGGATTCTGCTTTCGTAAAGCAATATGAAAAGGTTATCCGGCAATGGGATGAATACTCCAGCGGGACTACATGGTTTCAAAGAACTTATCCTGAATTTCTGCACCATCAGATTGCTTACTTTTCAGCCGAGTTCGGCTTTCATGAGTCACTGCCCATTTATTCTGGCGGACTTGGCGTGCTTGCCGGAGATCATTGTAAGTCTGCCGGTGATTTGGGCCTCCCTCTGATTGGTATCGGACTTTTGTACAAAAAGGGATATTTTAATCAAAAGATCAACAAGGAAGGCCAGCAGCAAGCTGAAGCCGTCAGCTATGATTTCTCCAGGCTTCCGATCCTCCCCGCCTTTGATGATCAGGGCCAAGAATTAAAAGTACCAATTCAACTGGCAGACCGCACGGTTCAACTGAAAATATGGCAGGTGTTGGTGGGACGCGTCAGTCTCTACCTAATGGATGCCGATCTTGAAGAAAACAGCCAATGGGATCGCGATTTAACAGCTCAACTGTACGGCGGCAATCAGGATATTCGCATCGCACAGGAGATTCTTCTGGGTATGGGCGGAGTAAAAACTCTGCGAGCTCTCGGTGTTACAACGGCCGTTTATCATATCAACGAAGGCCATGCGGCCTTTCAAGCTTTTGAGCGGATAAAGGAACAGCTGGATGCCGGCTTGCCATTCCATGTTGCCGTAGAAGTAATCCGTGCAAGCTCCGTCTTTACCACCCATACCCCCGTTCCGGCTGGCCATGATGCATTTCCCATACCCATGATGGAATATTATTGCAGTTCGTTATTTGCCAAATGGGGTGAGTATAAACAGGGATGGACCCAGCTTGGACTGGATGCGAGCAAGCAGCTGTTTAATATGACTCACCTGGCGCTTAACACTTCGGCCCTGCGCAATGGCGTCAGCAAGCTTCACGGCCAAGTATCAAGAGATATGTTCCGTTCCTTTCATGGAAACATTGATGCCAGTGAGGTTCCTATCGCACATATTACGAATGGGGTGCATATGAATACATGGCTTGCCCCCGAGCTTAAGAAGCTGTACAGCCGCTTCCTGCCCGGAACGTGGGCAACGAACCAAACGAATGAAGATATTTGGAAGCAGCTCGAGATTATTCCTGCGGAGTCTCTATGGGATGCTCATATCCAGCTGAAGGAGAAGCTAATCCGCTATGTTCGTTCTAACCTTCGGGAACATCGCCGCAGAAACGATATGCCCGCGGACAAAGTTGAAGAAGTGCGAGGTTACTTGTCCGCAAAAGCATTAACGATAGGCTTTGCCCGCCGTTTCGCCACTTATAAAAGAGCAAATCTGGTGTTTAATGATTTGGAGCGCTTGGATCGGCTTGTCAATAACGATGATCGTCCTGTACAATTCCTGTTCGCTGGCAAGGCTCACCCTGCAGATATACCCGGTCAGCAGATGATACGCGAGATTTACCGGGTTTCCCGGATGGATCGCTTCCGTGGAAAAATCATTTTGCTGGAAAATTATGATATGAACATGGCACGGTATCTGGTGCAAGGTGTAGACGTCTGGTTGAATAACCCCCGTCGTCCTTATGAAGCAAGCGGCACAAGCGGTCAGAAGGCTGCAATGAATGGGGTCATTAATTTTAGCGTGCTTGATGGATGGTGGGAGGAAGGCTACGACGGAACGAACGGTTGGAGCATCGAAGGAAGCAATGGAGCCGACAATGAGAAGCTGGCGCGGGAAAACACCGAATCTATATACCGGCTGCTTGAACAAGAGATTGTCCCACTCTACTATAATCAGGGCAAGCTGCCCGTTCAGTGGGTATCGCGCATGAAGCGTTCCATCGCCACGCTTGCCCCTGTTTATAACACGGATCGAATGGTTATGGACTACACAAATGAAACCTATATTCCAACTTTGAAGCGAACGATGGCTTTAGTCACTGACCAGTATGATCTGGCTACCAAGGTTGCCGACTATAAAAACTTTATTAAAGCGAACTGGCACTTTGTAAAATTTCTGGAAATTAATGATGGCTCGGGCAGCAGGTCCGCCTCTTCTGCCGATGCAATCCCCGACATAAGCAAGTCAACAAAGGAAGTCACTTCTACCATTAAATTCGGACCAATCTGGTATAAAGATACGGTCGTTGAGCTTCTCTATTATGAGGAGCAGCCTAATCATCAATGGCAGCAGGTTATCGTTACAATGAATGCCGTTAAGGAGCTTGACAACCGCGTTGTACAATACAGTGCTGTTGTCCCTTCCCACCTACGTCATGGCTCGCATTTCTCGCTCCGTGTAAGACCGGTCAGCCCCAATTTCGCTACAGCCTTCGAGCTGCCGCTCGTAACTACGCTGTAAACCGTCAACAAACGCTCCCTGCACAGCCATCAAGGCTGATAGGGGGCTTTTTTTACTGTCATAGTGCTCTGCTATTGTTGTATTATTGGGAAATATTGATTATGATGGAGTTATTGCACGAATGATATCGAAAATGTAAAAGCAATGCTTAGGAGGATCCACCTTGAAATATAACGTTGTACATCGCGGTGACGATATTTCTATACAATTGATGCAAACCTTCCACCGCCTCGTTCAGCAGCATGGCTTGATTCATGATGAGGAAGCTCCGGATATCGTACTTTCTATCGGCGGTGACGGAACACTGCTGCATGCTTTTCATCAATATAAGGAACAGTTGGAGACGATCGCCTTTGTTGGTATCCATACGGGACGACTCGGATTTTTTGCCGATTGGAAGCCTGATGAAGTCGAATTGCTTGCTGATATGATGGGAGAAAGCGCGGTCGTTAACGATTTGCGGGTAGTCAAATATCCATTGGTAGAGATACAAATTACGACAGCACAAGGAATCGAAACACAGCTGGCTCTTAACGAATTTACGTTAAAAGGAGTCGACGCTACTCTGATGGCACAGCTTCATATTAATGACGAGCTTCTGGAAACGTTCCGCGGCGACGGCATCTGTATCTCCACCCCTATGGGCAGCACGGCCTATAACAAAAGCTTGGGTGGCGCTATCGTTCATCCTTCACTGGACGCCATTCAGATAGCGGAGATCGCTTCGATCAACAACCGTGTATTCCGTACTTTAGGATCGCCGATAATATTGCCCAAGCATCATCATTGCGATATTTACCCGAGAGCCAATCAAAATATTTTGCTATCCCTTGATCATGTTTACGTGCAACGCAACGATATCCTATCGATTCGGAGCATGGTCGCTGCTGGCAAGAAGGTGAAGTTCGCCCGCTTTCGCCAGTTCCCTTTCTGGAATCGGGTACGTGAAGCATTCATCGGCTACGAACCAATCAACGAGAACAGACCCTGACCATTGTCAGGGTTTTCTTTTTAAGATTATAGGGTACTCCAAGGACGCCGCAAGGCGTTTTTCTTAACATTATAGAATCTATAAATTTTCGAGATGGAGAAATTATTTCACCTTCTTTTTGTTTTTGGTAAATTTAAGTTATGGAGATGAACATTCAAAAACGAATCTTCGATGAATATGGACATTGGAATAGCTCTGTCACAAAGCATAAGAACAAGCATGTCTGGAGAGGATGATAAAAGATGTCACCGGTATCAAAGAAGTAAAAGCAGGGAAGAAAAAGAAGAAGCCATTAAGCATATGCAAGACCATGTTAGCCAAAGAGACGGTCAAGCACATTTGTTTGAACTGCGAAGAGACGGAAGAGATACCGCTTAGCGTAGTGCGAAACTTGATCTGATGGACGATGGAGATCCAGAGGTGCCGCCGCAGTTTATATGCGAAGCGTGTGAGGAGAAATGTACCCTGAGCATTACAAGGGAGTCCATGGATACGAGTACCGGATTGAAGATCGGCTCGGCACTAGAAAAGTAGAAGGAAGTACCGAGTAGAACAAAGGGAGTGGATATGGGGTGGAAAAGCGATAGCGGCCGCCTTTAAAGTCGTGTTTATACCGCCTGATAAATTCAAAGAACACGACTTTAACAGCGGTTGGAACCCCATATCCACTCCCTCCCATGCTCAAATGGTGAATTTAAACAAGGACCTAGCCGTAGGCTAGCTTCTCTTATCTGCGGGTAAGCAGATATAGAAAGTACGGCGCTCCGATACCGGCCGTCACAATGCCAACCGGAATTTCAACGGGCTGGGCAATAACTCTCCCAATCGTATCGGATAAAAGGACAAGCACAGCGCCAATGATGGCCGATGCTGGCAGCATCACCTTGTAATCGCGTCCAAGTAATTGAATCGCCAAATGGGGAGCAATGAGCCCGACAAAGCCGATGCTTCCGGCAACCGCTACACAGGAGCCTGCCAGACCAACAGCTATGGCCATTAGAACTATTCTTTCCCGCTGAACGCTAACTCCTACGCCTTGGGCAATTTCCTCCCCCATAAACAACAGATTAATCCGATGGGATTTATATACAGCCACTGGAAGTAAGACGGCTATCCAGATCAACACAGCTAACACATACTTCCAGTTGGTCCCCCAAATGCTGCCGGATAGCCATATTTTCACAAAGTCATAATTATATGCATTCATCCGATAAGTCAAAAACAACATTCCCGCGCTAATGCCTGCTCCGGCAGCTATACCAACCAGAAGCAAACGAACCGGCAGCAGCTTGCCGTCCTTATAGGCTAATGCAAAAACTAGCAGCGCCGCTGCTGCCGCCCCAACAAAGGCTACTATAGGCAGCATATAGACAGGTGCGAACTGGATCTTCCCATAGAAAAAGGCGATATATACGACAACGGCTAGCCCCGCTCCAGCATTAATGCCAAGTATACCCGGATCAGCCAAGCTGTTCTGCGATACTCCTTGCATTATTGCACCTGTTACTGCGAACCCCATTCCAACGAGTATGGCTATAGTTATCCTTGGCAGCCTGATGTCAAACAGCACAATGGAGGATGGTCCGCTCTCGTAACCGAAAAGAGTTTGAATCACTTCTATAGGGGTAAGCCTGATCAAACCTGAGTTAAGGCTTATCAGCACAACAGCAACGAAACATATCGCCAGCAGTGCAAATTTACTCGGAATGGACATTTTATATTTCCGCTTAAGCCAATTTTCCGTCATCATAGGTTTGCCTTGCCATCCTTTCGTGCCAAATACAGAAAAAAGGGCACCCCGAGCAGGGCCGTTATTATGCCAACAGGCGTCTCCTGAGGAGGATTAACCAACCGAGCGACTGTATCCGCCGTCAATAATAGCCAGCCCCCGAATAATCCTGAGCAAGGAATGACCCAACGGTAATCCACACCGATCAGAAAACGGGTAAGATGTGGAATTATGAGACCAATGAAGCCTATAGGTCCCGCTACAGCAACCGCAGCGCCTGTAAGTGCGAACACCGTAATCGCCCCCAGCAGCTTTACACGTTTCACCCGCTGGCCTAAGCCTGCCGCAACCTCGTCTCCTAAGCCAAGAAGATTAATATTTTTGGAAATCAGAAGTGCCAGCAGGAACCCTCCTATTGCCCATGGGATAATTGAAAAAATATCTATCCACTTCACTCCGGCTATTCCAGCTGCATACCAGTACATAACCTCTTGTGCGATGCCAAAATAAATTTGGATCCCTTCCGATAATGAGGCCAGCAGCGCACTTACAGCCGCCCCCGCCAATGCGAGCTTTACGTGTGAATAATGCTGTGAAGCCTTATAGGACGCGAGGACTCCAACTCCATAAACCGTTATCGTTCCAAGAGCCGCTCCCAGGAAGGAAACGACAATCATTTGCTGGTAAGAGAGATGTGGAAAAAAAGCAAATGCAAGCACAATTCCAAACCGCGCGCCTGAGGAAACCCCCAGAAGACTTGGGCTTGCAAGAGGATTGCGGGTCATTCCCTGCATGATTGCACCGGATATGGCAAAGCAGGCACCAACAATTATTGCAGTCAATGCCCTGGGGAGCCGAACCGCGAGAACCGTATAATGCTGAACTTGTGATTCATCGTAATGCAGCATGGCTTCAATAACGGTGTGAAGGCTAATATCAGCAGCACCTGTAGTCACAAACAGCAGGATACCGGCTGCGATTCCTGCGCTTAACAGCAAAATAAGAAAAGAAGGGCTCAGCCTTCTTTTCTTAGCTTCGTTAATGGCGGCTTGCCTCGAGTTTTCGTTTATGCTGAGGCTTGAGTCCGAACTCATGGGCCAAGCAGCTCCTTTTTAATCTCATCAACAAATACGTTGTACATGATTAAACCGAACCCTGTTTTCGTTCCCCTTATCGGTTTCATGTACATGTGCTGATTTTTTACAGCCTTCAAATTTTTCCAGAGCGGCGTTGCGATTGCTTCTTTCATTTTGGCCTCATAGTCAGGTACATTTGTATCCAACAGGAAGATATGATCCGGGTTGATCTCAGGTAGCTTCTCAAGGGCTAGCTTAATTTCTCCGTCTTCCTCTGGCAAACCAGCCGGATATTTTAATCCTAATTGCTCATAAGCAATTTTACCAAGAGGGCTCTTGCTCCCCATTACGCGGGTATCCTTATCTGTAACCTTAAAGAAAACAACTGTTTCATTCCCCATCTTGGCAGCCAGCTTTTCCTTCAAGCCTTTGGTTTTCGTGTCAAACTCCTGCAGTTTCTCTTTGGCTAATGAACCTTTGCCTACTGCATCTCCAACGCTTAGAAATACTTTTGTCCAATCGCCTTCCATGTCCTTGGTGGAGTACACGAGGGTTGGAGCCATTTTGGACAGCGCCTCGTAAGGCTTGGAATGGTTCTTTTCTTCACCGAAGATCAGATCGGGCTTCAGCTGAAGCACTTTTTCAAGATTGGGCGCTGCGGATTGGCCTACTGACTCGGTCCCCTTCAACAAGGCCGCTGTATAGGGCTCAAAATCCCCTGCTTCACGCACAACAGAGCCTACCGGACGAATTCCCAATGCCAATAAATGGTCGGCAAAATGAGGGGTCAAAGCCACAACGCGTTCGACCTTATCCGGGACTACTGTTTGCCCCAAAGCATGCGTGATCGTTTTCTTCTCTGCTGGAGCCGCGGCTGGTGCAACTGCAGGCGTTGCTTCGGTCTTCTTGGCTGCGGCCGGTTCCAGCGCTGCATTATTGCTGGAGCTGCATGCACTAATTACGATGGAAAATATCAGGATCATACATAAAGAAATAAACGTGCTCTTTTTATAAAACATAGCCATACCCCTTTTATTTATATTGTTTACCAGTAACGCAGCGATTTTGTGATAATGATTATCATTATTAGGAGTATAAGGTTGGAAGCCAAATTATGTCAAGTATTATTCCTATAAAAAAAATCAGGGCACAACAAAAAAACTTATACCTATGTAAGCGTATAAGTTTTGGGATATGCTCTTAATAATGGCTGCTATCTTATTTCGTGTTGTTGCCGGATTGCTGCTTCGGCGAGTTGTGATGCGGCTTGCGATGCGGGCGCTGCTGACGATTATTCTGCTGCTCCTGATGCCGCTGTTGATGGCGTTGAGGCCTCTGCTGATGCGATTGGGACTGCTCTTGCTTGTACTCCTGTTTCAGCTCCTGCTGAAACTGCTGTTCAAGTTCGGATTGCTCCTGCTCGTCCAGCTCATTCTGGTTGTCTTCCGTTGCCATATTTTGCTGATCGCCGGACTGATGCTTAGATGCGATCCGTTCAATAATAAAATACGCGCAGCCAAAATTGCAATACTCGTTCAAGTAATCTTGCAACGTAGCGATAGAAGATTCCTTCGTTGCTTTTGGATGGATTTCCTTAAAAAAACCACGCAATCGAAGCTGATTATAGCCCCAATCCCCTACGATGTAATCATACCGCTCCAACACCTCGCTGTAACGCTCTTTGAATGCATCTGGCTTCCAGCCGTTTTTATGGTCAACTACCACTTCGTATGTTTTATTGGCAATGTGGATCACTCTGTTATCCCTCCTAAGGGTTTTGCGTAAGCAAAACCGGCGTCGTAAGCATCGTCTGGACTTTGCAGCAGCAAAGCCACTTCGTAATTGTTGAAATTCTCTGTAAGCGGGCCTTCCCTGAGTATGAATCAAATCAAGTCCCCTGAATGGGACTTGATTGCGTCCGTTTCTCTTAAGGGTTTGCTAAATAGCTAATGTATTAACTTATGCCTGCTGGGCGGATTTCACTTGCTCATGTGCGTGGTAAGAGCTGCGCACCAGTGGACCCGATTCAACATGATTGAAGCCGCGCTTCATCCCCTCAGCTTTAAGCTCAGCGAATTGATCCGGTGTATAGAACTTTTCGACCTTCAGATGTTTAGTAGTAGGCTGCAAATATTGGCCGATTGTCATGATATCGCAATTGATTTCGCGCAAATCATCCATCGTTTGTATAATCTCCGCCCATTCCTCTCCTACCCCGAGCATGATGCTGGATTTCGTAGGAATCCCTGGCGCTATTTGTTTGGAACGAGCAAGAAGCTCCAGTGATCTGCGGTATTTTGCCTTGGAACGTACCTTATCAGACATACGCTCAACGGTTTCCACATTGTGGTTCAAAATATCCGGCTTTGCTTCCAATACCGTCCTGAGTGATGACTCTTTACCCAAAAAGTCCGGAATCAGCACTTCGACACTGCAGAGCGGCATTCTTTTTCGAATAGCCAATACAGTCGCTGCAAATATCGAGGCCCCTCCATCCGCCAAATCGTCTCGGGCTACAGAAGTTACAACTACATGCTTAAGACCCATCTGTTCCGCTGCTTCTGCAACGCGCTCAGGCTCTTGTAGATCCAGCTCAGTCGGAAGTCCGGAGGTAACCGCACAAAACCGGCAAGCACGGGTGCAAATATCGCCCAGTATCATAAAAGTAGCGGTTCGATTAGCCCAGCATTCATGAATATTGGGGCATTTCGCTTCTTCACAAACCGTATGCAGCGTTTTATCGCGCATCATATTTTTTAATTCCTTGTAATTTTCACCTGTTGTCAGCTTAATTTTTAGCCACTCGGGCTTACGCTCTACTGGAGTAGACATCTTTTTGTACCTGCTTTCTGCTTCTTTGTCCATACTCTTGAAGCTATTATATCAACCAATGCCATAACAATCCACTTTCCTTTTGATTTATGATAAACTAGAAAAGGTTATGAAATTTAATGGTATCTAATAAGAACACCATTTCGGAGGAATAAGCCTTATATGATTAATTTAGAAGCTATCCTGAAGCTTGTTCGCGCTGGGGACCTGGATATTTCCGAGGCTCAGAAGCACATAGACCAGCTAATGAATAAGAATAACGAAGAAGGCTTTCGTATCGAAGATCTCGGCTTTGCTCAATTGGATATCGACCGGGAGCGCAGAACCGGCTTTCCAGAAGTTATTTATGGAGAAAGTAAAACCGCAGAGCAAATTACTTCTATCTTTCTTAAACTGATGGAGCATTCCCAGAAGGTTCTGGCAACACGGGTAAGCGCCGAAAAAGCCGTTTTGATCCAACAGCAGATCGCTGGCATTACATATAATGAAGCAGCGCGAGTTCTGGTTTGGTATCAAAAAGAGGAAGCGCGTACATCGAAAAGCGATACTTATATCGCCGTTGTTTGCGCGGGAACTTCCGACCTTCCTGTTGCAGAAGAAGCCGCAATAACAGCAGAATACTTGGGCTGCCGTGTGGAGCGGGTTTACGATGTAGGCGTGGCCGGCATTCATCGGCTATTTCGCAGGCTCGAGCTCATTCGCGGTGCGACAGCAATAGTCGTGGCTGCAGGTATGGAGGGCGCGTTAACCAGTGTGCTCGGCGGACTTGTGTCCAAGCCGGTTATAGCTGTTCCAACCAGCGTTGGTTACGGGGCAAGCTTTCATGGTGTGGCAGCTCTTCTGGCAATGCTAAATTCCTGCGCACCAGGTGTCTCCGTAGTAAATATCGACAATGGTTTTGGTGCCGGATATAACGCTGCATTAATACATAAAACCATGGTAGAGAGGAACTAATCGATGAAAATAGCTTACTTGGACTGTTTTTCCGGCATTAGCGGGGATATGACGCTGGCCGCGCTTGCAGATGCTGGAGCAGATCGAAATTATATCGAGGAAGAGCTGCGTAAAATTAAGATCGAGCCCTTCTCCCTGGAGTGGAAACGGGTCAACAAAAAAGGAATATCTGCCTTAAAAATGGATGTTCTGCTGGATCCTAACACGCCTCCTGCTCATCATAGACATTATTCAGAAATTGTAAAAATTATCCATGATTCTGGATTTAATGATCGTGTTATCAAGCTCAGTCTTGCTATTTTCGAAAAAATCGCGATTGCCGAAGCAAAAATACATGACGTCCCTGTGGAAACCGTTCATTTTCACGAGGTCGGAGCCATTGATTCCATTGTTGATGTAATTGGTGTAGCACTTGCATTAGACTCGTTGGAGGTAGAGAAAATCTTCTCTTCCCCTGTTGTACTGGGCTCCGGAACGGTTCGCTGCGACCACGGTATTTATCCCGTGCCTGCCCCGGCAACTCTGGAAATGATGCGTGGACTTCCGATTGCGCCAAGCAATTATTCTTTAGAAATGACTACTCCTACGGGTGCAGGAATCATTGCAGGAGTTGTTGATGAGTTTGCCAAAGGCTATCCGCCTATGATCGTAGAAACCATCGGCTATGGCGCCGGGACCCGTGACCTGCCTAATCAGCCGAATGTACTGCGTGTTGTAATCGGTAAGGCGGATCCATATGCTCATAAGTTCCAGGTTCAGCATATTGAAACAACCCATTCACACACTCACCATTCCGAGCATGAACATCATCATCATCATGGACATAGCCATTCTCACAGTCATAGCAATGGGGCTGATCATAGCCATAGCCATAGCCATGACCATGATCACAGCCATAGTCATGACCATGGACATACTCACGATCACGGCAGCCATTCTCATGACCATGGACATAAACACGATCACGATCATGCCCACAGCCATGGTCATACTCACGATCACGGCCATGAACATGATGACCATAAGCACCATCACAGCCACAGTCATGATCACGATGATCATGAGCATGAGCACGATCACGACCACCAACACCACCATGAACATGATCATCCGCATAATGAGCACGTACATAAGCCGCACACTCATGAACATCATGTTCATGACCACAGCAACCATATTCCTCCTGGAATTAAGCAATAGTTAGCTGGAGGCTTATACACTAAGGGGGCTGTGCCAAAAGTCATTTTGGGACAGCCCCTAACCACTTTACCACTCATACGGCATGCGCGACCAGATGAGTGAACCCCACACCACCAATATCAGGAAAATATCATGTTAATTACTCCGAAAACTAGCGTTTCTAGCCATATAACTGGAATTTCTCATGTTAATTCTACATATTTTGGCTATCATCACCATTATCACCTAAATTAGACGGAGTTTTTCCAATTAAAATGATTTCAGAGGATTTCCTGGCTGGATTAACGTGAGAATTTCCATCTATTCCCTTCCATTCAGAATTTCTTCCTACCAACTTCTCCTTCTTTGGCCCATTGAGCAAACCTTAGTATTACATCCATCGATAAGCCGCCGGAAAACCCCAGTCTCCTCTTAATGAAAGCAACCTTTGAACAGCTGTTCTCGCGCCACCATCACCTTAAGCAACATACACAAGGGCCATCCCCTGGTAGCTTTAGCAGTTCAACCAGCGGACATCCCCTTGTTCTATGGCATTTAATAAGGCACCGTAGAGCCAACGTGTGTGAATCCCAAGCGCTCGTTGCGGCGTTGCATGCCTGTCGGTCGAACCCCGTGCTTTTATTGATTACTATCTTTTCTTTCCGTTCAGGAACAGCCTTCTGACCTCTTCGTAAACTTGCTTAAGCGCAACCCCATATTGCTTAGCTGCCTGCTCACATTCTTTAAATTCCGGTGCAAACTGCACCAATCGCCCTTTATGGTAGCCGATTTTCACATTGATTCCGCCCCATGGGGTCTCGACCTGCTCGAACTCACGAGCGAGCCGATGGCAGGAGGCGTGCAAATAGCGAAGACCGATCGTGGTAGTTTCACGAAAAATGACTTCTTCCATCCGCTCAAGCCCGCTCTCATCTATTAGCACGTTTAGCATGACGCCAGGACGGCCTTTTTTCATAATAATCGGAATCCAATATACGTCATTGGCACCCGCTTCAAATAAGCAATCACTAACATAAGAGCATAATTCCGGATTCATATCATCAATATTAGCCTGTAACAGCAGCATCCCATCGTCGACGTGCTCTTCCCTATGTTGAAATCCCATATATTATCCCTCCTTAGTAACCTTCCAGTAAAAAAGTAAAAAATCTAACATCCTATAAGCTATCCTGTACGCATCATAACAAAAAAATAATGTGCTGGATATGTACCCTTTTTTTGAGCTATCCTTTGGATAAAAATAGATCGTATTTCACATGCTATTACCATGTATGAGAGTTCCAAAAGTCAGCTTTTCTGCATCGAGAAGGTTGCAATAAGCAGCGTATGGAAAACTCTAAAAAAAAGGCATGGGCACCCCAGCTATGATGGCCAACTATGGAGGTTAACTGAGCATGGCAGCACAATGGAAGCGTTCAATCCTCACTCTATCGTTATGCGGAAGCATCCTACTCGGAACCGTGTTACCGGTGCATGCCGCCCCTGCTGGCAAGACACCCAAAGAAGGTACACCCAGCAAAACCATGAAAACCATATTTGCAGAGCGTAAGGATATTTTTGATAAAGTCAGCGCATTAACAGGTATGCCCTGGTACTATCTCGCCGCAGTCGATCAATACGAACGAACAATTAATATAGCCCGGAAACGTTCGGGTACGGATGACTATATTGGTATTCACTTCACAGAGCTTAAATGGTGCGGCATGATGAATCCTGACCATGAGGATACCAATGAAATGAGCATTAAGCTATTCGAAGGGATTGGCAGAGACGGCTCCGGAGACGGTATCGCTGATCGAAAAAACGGTCTTGATGTCCTTTATTCGATGTCGATGTTTCTTTTAAAGCACGGCACTGCCCAAGAAGACCTTCGAATCGGTCTGTGGGAATATTATCAAAACACTCGAAGCGTTGAAAGAATTGAGCAATTTGCTTCTGTTTACTCAGCATTCGATACATTGGATTTGCATGAGCATACATTTGTAACACCTCTGCGCTCTGATTATACTTTCCGCAGCACATGGGGTGCAAGCCGCGGCTGGGGAGGCTTCCGTATCCACGAGGGCACCGATATATTTGCTCGACATGGAGTACCGGTTCGAAGCGCTACCTATGGCATCATTGAGGTTATGGGCTGGAATCCTTACGGGGGTTGGAGAATTGGCATTCGCGATTTAAATAATGTATATCACTACTTTGCTCATCTATCGGGGTTTAATAAAGAGGTCAAAGAAGGAGACATTGTCAAACCAGGTCAAGTCATCGGTTGGGTCGGCAGCTCAGGATACGGCAAGCCGGGAACTTCAGGGAAATTCCCGCCACATCTCCATTATGGGCTTTACCGCGACAATGGTTTAACCGATTGGTCTTTCGATCCTTATCCTCATTTGCGAAAGTGGGAGAGAGAAGAACGGATGCGAAGCAAAAAATAGCCATACTAGCTCAACGCCACGATGTGCTTTAAACAAGAAAAACGCAAGAAGAACCGTCCAACCTGAATTGCACCTCTAATTGTTAGTTGTGTGTAACATTGGGGTACAGTTCAACCATTGGACGGTTCTTTGCTGTAGAACATCTTTGCCTCTGGAATCAGAGTTTCACTAAACTCCTCCTTCCGTAATCCCTTAAAATATCGCCACGTGTCCGTCTGTACGGGGCTCCGTTCCTCCTACAAGGACTCCATTGTCTTGTCTCCATATAATTTGCCCGCGCCCGAATCCTACATTTCCAGTAGCCCATTTGATGTCATGCCCCATACGGGCCAACGACTCGACAATATGGGCAGAAGCCGTATGCTCGATTTCAACCGCTTTTTCATGTTTCCAAAGCCATCTTGGTGCATCAAGCGCAGCCTGCGGGTTCAAGTGGAAGTCCACCGTATTCATCACTACTTGTACATGGCCTTGAGGCTGCATAAAGCCACCCATCACGCCGAACGGTCCTACGGGTTTGTTCTCCTTTGTGAGAAAACCGGGAATGATCGTATGGTATGGTTTCTTGCCTGGTGCGAGACAGTTGTCGTGTGCAGGATCAAAAGAGAAGTTATGGCCTCGGTTATGGAGGGCAATACCCGTTCCAGGTACGACCAGTCCCGAGCCGAAGCCCATGTAATTGCTTTGAATGAATGATACCATGTTTCCTTCACCGTCTGCTGTACAAAGGTAGACCGTGCCGCCGCTTGATGGTTGTGCTGGCTTGGGCAGCAGCGCCGTTTTTCCGATTAGAGCACGTCGCTCAGCCGCATAGGATTCGGACAGCAAATCTTCTACCTTCACCGACATCTTGCCGGGATCTGCAATGTACTTCTGTCCGTCCGAATAGGCAAGCTTCATCGCTTCAATCTGCTTGTGGAGAGTATCAACCGTATCCCGCTCGGTAAACTCAAAGCCCTTCAGGATATTCAATGCCATTAGAGCCACCAAGCCGTGACCGTTCGGTGGAATCTCCCATACATCGTATCCGCGGTAATTGATGCTGATCGGATTCACCCATTCCGGCTTGAACGCAGCTAAATCCTCTTTCCTCAGATAACCACCGTATTGTCTGGAAAATTGATCAATCTTCTCCGCCAATTCCCCACGATAAAAGGCTTCTGCTTTCGTCTCGGCAATAGCCTGCAACGATCGCGCATGATCCGGTGAACGCCAGACTTCTCCAATTTCGGGTGCTCTCCCCAAGGGGGCAAATGTATCAAACCAAGCCTTATGTGGCTCACCTTTCAGATTATTGGAGAAATTGCGAAACGTTCGATCCCAACTGAATCCGAGGATTGGCGTTAGTGGAAAGCCGTTTTCCGCATATTCAATAGCTGGCTGAAGCACTTCCGTTAATGAGAGCTTTCCAAACTTTTCAGACAGTTCCGCCCACGCTGCCGGCGTGCCGGGAACCGTAACTGGAATAAAACCATATTTAGGAATTTCCTCTATCCCTGCTTTTTTTAATCCATCTATTGATATGCTTTGTGGTGCTGGACCGCTTGAGTTTAGCCCATGCAGCTTGCCTTGTGTCCAGACAAGCGCAAAGGCATCTCCGCCGATTCCGTTGGAGGTTGGCTCAACAACGGTCAACGCGGCTGCAGTTGCAATGGCGGCATCAATAGCATTGCCTCCCTTGCGAAGAATTGCCAGTCCGGCTTGAGCGGCAAGAGGTTGGGAGGTGCACACCATCCCATTGTTGGAGTAAGCGGACATCCGCTGTGATGAATATGGATGATATAATGGATCGAAGGACATATCTGTATTCTCCCATATACTATATTTTAGTTATATACTTACCTTTTTAACTTAGGATCAAGCACTTCTCGTATTCCGTCCCCAAGCAGATTAAAGCCAAGTACGACAAGGAAAATGGCGATTCCCGGCCAGTATGCAAGCATCGGTTCCGTGTTCAAATACCCTTGGGCAATATTCAACATCGAGCCCCAGCTTGGATCTTCCGGCTTCGCCCCTAAGCCCAAGTATGAAAGGCCTGCTTCTGCAATGATAGCCGATGCCATGGCCAATGAAATCTGTACAAGAATAGGAGGAAGTGAGTTTGGAAGAACATGTAAAAACATGATGCGCCAATGACTGGCCCCCGTTGCTTTGGCTGCCTGGACGTATTCCAGATCGGCTATCGACATAACCTGGGCGCGAGTGATGCGAACAAAAGCAGGCAGGAAACCGAATCCGATCGTAATCATCGCGTTGTAAAAGCCACCGCCGAGTGCTGCCGACATAGCCAAAGCGAGGATAAGCGAGGGAAAAGCTTCGATTGCATCGACAATCCGCATGACTATCCATTCATCCCAAAAACCGCGAAAGTACCCCGTCATCAGTCCAACCGGAACACCGATTACCGTAGCAATGAAGACAGAAATTATCGCCGCCTGAATGGACAACCGAGCACCGTAAACAAGTCGTGAAAATGAATCCCGCCCCAGGTCGTCTGTTCCAAGAATGTGACCATTGCCAGGCTCGGCTAGAACCGAAGAGTAATCTTGACCATATATGGGGTCGTGTGTAGCAATGATCGGAGCAAATATAGCTGTCAACAGCAGCATTCCAATAATAAAAGCGCCAACTAAAGCAAGTTTGTTGCGGGCAAATTGGCGGAAGAATATTCGCCATCGACTTTCCGATTTACTTTTGGGAAATGCTTGTGATAATTCGATCTTCGGGGTTGGTTGGATAGCTTGGCTCATCTATTCTCCCCCCTTTGCAGTTTTTATGCGAGGATCAATGATCACATATAAAATATCAACCAATAGATAGACTAAGACGACCATCAGAGCCGATACAAGTATCGCTCCTTGAACGGTAACAAAATCTCGTTTGAAAATCGACTCGACAATTAATCTTCCGAAACCAGGAATAGAAAAAATGGATTCGGTAATAACAAGCCCTCCTAATAGTCATGCGACCATCAAACCACTCATGGTGACAACCGGAACGAGCGCATTCTTCATTGCATGGAGAAAAATGACAGACAATTCGCTCAGCCCTTTGGAATGAGCTGTACGAATGTAATCCGCATTCATCACTTCCAGCAAACTGCTTCGCATCATCCTCGTTAGAATGGCCGATTCGCGTAAGCCCGTCGCAACCATAGGCATGATCATCGCCATCAGGTTTGAAACCGGATTTTCGAAGAAAGGAACGTAGCCGGACGCCGGCAACCAGCCCAAATGTACCGCAAAGAAAACGATAAACATCATGCCAAGCCAGAAGTGAGGGACAGACATCCCTCCCAATGCCAGTGTGGTGCTTATATAATCCATCCAGCTCCCAGGACGCGAGGCAGACATAATCCCTGCGGGAATAGCAATCAGAACAGCAACAAGAAAGGTGCCAATCGTCAATTCAAATGTCGCAGGCAACCACTGTAAGATCAACTCCGATACCGGAGTACGGTCAACGAGGGAGCGTCCGAGGTCTCCTTGAAGCACTCCTCCCAACCAATTGAGATACTGAACTACAATCGGTTTATTTAAGCCCAGTTGTTCCCGCAAAGCGGCCTTTTACTTCCGGGGTCGCTTCATCGCCGAGAATAACCGTTGCTGGATCTCCAGGTATTAAATGAAGCAATGAGAAGACCATGACGGTAACCAATATGACAACCGGAATGGATAACAGCAGTCGTCTAACTATAATTGTCATAATGTCCCTCCCCTTAATAAATGTGACAAGCTATCCAATGTTCGTCTGAAGTTTGTTTAAGTATGGGCCTTTCTGTCTTACATATCTCCATATTTAGAGTTAGTTTTTCCAGTTATATTGTTCTCAAACGATATCCAGGCCGGATTATCGTGAGGATTTCCATCTATTCCTTTCTTTCAGCGGCCGTCCAAAAATCCTAGTCTCCTCTAGAGTGAATGCAAGCTTTGAATTCTGTTTTTGCGCCATCACTTAAACAACATCTAATTAGGAGCTATTCCTTAGCAGCTAAAGCTACTTTAGGGACAAACCCTTTCCTTATCCCAAAAGCTTCTATTCGAAACCCTCTCGATAAAGATACATTCGTGCCCTGAAGGTGGCTTTTCTTGCAATATTAGAAAGGCGAACCTCCGGTTCAAACTTATACTTTCTTTACACAAAAAAAGCCGCTGGAGAACGACCTCTGACGGACTTTTCGTGCATCCTAAACTATAAATACTCCAACACAGAATCAGGCAAGCAACATGCTGCTAAATTTATTCCTGTAATTACTATTAATCTATGAAAAATCACTTGATATTTATAGGTCTCCCCCTCAGAATAAAGGGAATATGAATAATAAGGGAGTCCAATAAGATGAACGACGTTACTGTACGGAATAACGTGAAAACGATTGGCGAAGGAGAACGTACAATCATTTTTGCGCATGGATTCGGGTGTGACCAGAGCATGTGGAAATTCATTACACCCTCTTTTGAGAAAAAGTTTCGAGTGATCCTGTTTGATTATGTCGGCTCAGGAAACTCAGATTTAAACGCATATACGAAGGATAAATATCATACCTTGCGAGGCTATATGCAGGATGTGCTGGATATTATTGAATCCTGTAATCTTAAAAATGTTATTTTTATCGGTCATTCTATCAGTTCTATGATCGGGATGCTTGCATCCATCGAGCGGCCGGAATATTTTGATAAACTGATTATGATCGGGCCTTCTCCGTGTTATTTGAATGAGGCTGGCACCTATGTTGGAGGCTTCGAGAAAAGTGACATTATGGAGCTGCTGGACATGATGGAGATGAATTTCGCAGGATGGGCCAGCTTTATGGCTCCCTTAGCCATGAATAATCCTGAGTTTCCAATGCTGTCCAAAGAGCTGGAACGAAGCTTTATATCGACAGACCCCGTTATTGCCAGAGAATTTGCAGAAGTTACATTTTTCTCTGATCATAGGGAAGATTTAGCTAAAGCTACGGTTCCCACGCTCATTTTGCAATGCTCGGATGATAGTATTGTACCGCTGGAAGTTGGAGAATATTTACACCGCCATTTGCAAAATAGTACGTTTCGATTGATGGAGGCCAAAGGTCATTATCCACATATTAGCCATCCGGAGGAAACCATCTCTTTGATTAAGGAATATCTTCAATGTAATTGACCCAATCAACCTGTATTGAAAGGATATTAGACAATGGATGAGCGATTGAAATATGCGCCATGCGGGTATATGTCCATTACACATGAAGGCATAATTATGGATGTAAATCAAACCTTCCTCGATAAGATGGGATATACACAAGCTGATTTGGTGCACAAGCATTTGGAATCTATAATGACCATCGCGAATAAACTCATTTTTCACTCTTACTTTTACCCTTTTATCAATTTGAATGGTCAGGTGGAGGAGTTATTCATCAATTTGAAGGATAGCAGCGGACAGTCCATCCCTTATCTCTTGAATGGAAAACGCTTAATAAGTGAAGGTGTAGAGATTATCGACTGTATATTGATGCAGATGGGGAATCGGATTGATTATGAGCTTGAGCTGCGGTCTGCGAAAAAGCAAATAGAAGAGGCTTATTGGGAAAAAGAACAAGCACTTGAGAAGCTGCAGCAAATTCATATGGAAATTGAAAAGAAGCAAGCCGAACTGATAGAGATGAATACCTTGCTAGTAGAATTATCTACCACCGATAAGCTCACAGGCTTGAAAAATAGAAGGTTTTTTCAAGAGAAGCTGGAAGAGCAGATGGCCTTGTACAGCAAGACTGGACAGCCTTTCTCTCTCTTCATTCTGGATATCGATCACTTCAAAAAGGTAAATGATACCTATGGGCATCAGATCGGTGATTATGTACTAGAGAAGCTGGCCGGCATCTTAAAATCTCATTCCCGTAAAGTGGATATTGCGGCCAGATATGGCGGAGAGGAATTTGTGCTGATCTTGCCTAACATGGATGTACCTGAATCAAAGATACTGGCCGAAAATTTACGGCAGACCATCGCCAGTTCTGCTTGGGAAATCATTGGCAGCCTAACGGTGAGTATTGGCATTGCCACAATTACTCCGAAGGATTCAGATACAAGTATACTGAAGAATGCCGACCAAGCTCTATATGCATCCAAAGCAAATGGCAGGAATCGTGTCACACACATCATGGATTTGAACGAAAAGCCACTATAAAGCAAGCTTTAGCTTTGATGTCGAAAGGGAAATAAGCGATACCGGCGGGAGCATGAAGCTGCTGAGTAACTCTGTTGAGGCTGCCGATACATTCCGGTAGCCTCATCTTCGCTTCGCTTGCTTGTTAAGCTAACATTTCCGTTAAGAGAGTTGCTTAAAGATCTTGAGATACTTGTTTTAAACGTTCTCTAACTAACGCAAGCAACACATTCTTCTCTTCCGCTGGAATCCATTCTACTAATCTGGCCGCAGCAATAGGCAATGTCCACCGATCGATATCCTCGAAATGAAGATCAGAATAAGCGAGGTACTGCTCTATATATCCATCCCCCATGCTCTTTCTCATGAGACGCAAAGCTTCCATTACGTGACTAGGTATGCCCTCTGGCAGTGTACCAAAACGGAATAAGAGCATTGTGCGCGCAACATCCCCTGCGGGATTGCCAATCATTCCGGTCATCCAATCGATGATCCAATTCTGCTCTCCGATCATTGCGTTATCGGGGTGAAAATCGCCATGACAGAGACATCTCCCGTCCGGCAGCTTCTCCAGGTATCTCGTAATAGCAATCTTTTCATCCTTCGAAAGCTCAGAAGCATTATGAATGTTTTGTGCCAGCACTTCTTTTTGTTTGCGGAAATGCATGCCTAAATTATTTGAATTTAATTCATTTTTATGGATTTGGAAATGCATTTCAGCCAGCAATTTAGAAAAATAATGTAACTGGGCAGGACTCTCGACCATCTTTTGAATGAGAGTCGTCCCTTCTATAAACCGAAATATAATTCCGACCCTTTCCTCGTACTCTATCAGCTCATAAACTTCGGGAGCAGCAATGCCAAGAGAACCAACAAGTCTGGTTATTTCAAATTCATACTTGATCCCGTCCTTTGGAAATCCGGTACGATAAAGCTTTAGCACCTTCTCATGGCTATACTCGAATATCTCTGCCGTTCTACCTTCACCTATCCGCTTCACTCACCTGTTCCCCTTTCCTTAGACGGATCTTTAGAGTCATTATTTTTTCATAGCCGTAATAACAGATACCGCCAGCTCTTCAGTAAACACTCCAGCAGAATCCACGTCCAATAAAGCTGATTTCAAATCATGCTCAAACCGTTCCAGGTTATCGCCAAAAAGACGTTTAGAAGCAAATGAAGAGGAATACAGATTTCCAAGAATTGAATCTATGGTCCACGTGTATGAGTAACAGGGTAACACATGACTTTCCACAGCCTTAAAACGAGAGTTCGCTATGGTATCCTCATATCTTTCTTTGGGAGGAGTGTAGGTACGGTTACCGGCTCTTCTTTCATCTCCAAGCCACCGTTTAACTGTTTCATTTACTTTGAGCTTCCAATTTGAGGATTTCTGTATTTTGTTAAAATTATCAATAATAGCTATACCGCCATTTTCTTCTGTACTGTTATACAGGATTTCAAGAATCGATTCTCTATCCATCCAATGAAACGCCTTAGCAATTGTAATGAGCCTAAAGGAACCCCATTCAGCTGCTAACTCTTCCGCTCTTCCTTGTAACCATCTAACGTCGTCCACCCTATTGGCATTGGACAGGCGATTTGCTTCATCCAGCATCTCCGGCTCCGTATCTACACCTACTGTTTCTTCAAACCAATCATTAAATCTTAGAGCTAATTGCCCTGTTCCACATCCCAGATCAAGCAGCCGGCCTTCACCATTAAGCGAAAATTTGTTAACAAGAAACCGAATAAGCGACGAAGGATAAAGAGGTCGATATCTGGAGTAGTACCAAGCGGTACCTTTAAATAAATCTGCACCATAGTCACTCATGCTTAACCTTCTTTCTAATAACTTTAAGAGTAAAAACTATTCGCCAAAGCATCTTTTTTTCCTTTTTTTACAAAATAAAATTTATTTTATTGCGACATTTCGGAAGCCACTCTGAATAAAGGAACAGACTGCCGCGGCAACCTGTTCCTGTGGCCATCCCGGCCGGTACAATGAGTTTTCGAGATGAGCGGGTGATTACTTGCAATCATTTCTTATCCTGTTTGGTCTGACCATCATCATGCTGAGGGACCTGATTTTGTGTCTTAGGTGCACTTATCTGTGGCAGAGAAACTCCCGGTGGAAGTGCCTGACTATTTCCGGCAGGGTTGCCTTTTCCATCAAAATAATAAGTTGGAACGTCACCAACAACAAGCGCATAAGAGATCGGCACCTCGGTTTCTACAACCTCTGGCACGGTATCCAAAGGAATGATGATAGATACCTCCGCTGTAATCCGTATGTAGACCTCCACTAGAATCATGTTAATTCCCGCATTTTGATAACGGGTATCCAAATCGACCTTAACGGCCCCCGCCGGTACTAGCCGGATTGGAATATCGGGGCCAAAGGAGGCTAGAATCGAGCTGTTCATCGCCTGCCCAAGAGGGATATGCTCGGGAATTGTTTTCAGGCTGTTCAGCTGATTTTGGACTGTTTTAATCGTATCCGCTGTAATTTTCATATGCTCCGCATAATTAAGCATGAAGCCTGTAACTTTCCCGTTACGGTCGGTTTGCCAATCGATCAACCGTTCAAAATTAGTGTAATTCGCAATCCTATCGGATATGGCCGTGTTGATGGACTGGGTTGCTATCTGCTTCACACGAACTTTTGCCAAATTCATCAGTGGCGGCTTCAAATTTTTCTCCAGATATACAAAAGATTGTATGACAAACAAAAGCACGATGAAAACAATCAACACAGCATTACGCTTGAGCTTCTTGGTACCTGTGGGCCTGCTTCTCCACCTTCGTCTAAGCACAATCATGTCTGTGGCTCCTTCTAAGAGTTTTGCTATTGCAAAACTTACTTCGCAAGCATCTGCCGAGTTCCAGGCATCCGATAAAACTAACCATCCTCAGCCTGTACGTTACAGCTTATGCCGTGCGTAAGTAAATAATCCCCCTAAAAGTTACGTTAACCTCTGCCGTTAGTTTGCTTTCACAACTTTCTCCATACGAAAAACCCGGCCTTTGGCCAGGTGCGCAGCAACACTCCTTAATTTATCCGCTTTAACCAAAACAATCATTGGGCATATAGTGATGTATCTAATCTAATTTAAAAGGAACGTGAACATGCGACAAAACACTACCGGATTGAATAACACTCATTATCTCCCTATTACCGAACGGCAAGCTTATCCTGCTTATCCATGGCCTTATTACTTCATTCCAGCCCCTCTTCCCGGGATGCGTTGGGATCCGAGCTATTATCCAGCCGGTCAACCTGCTATTCCCACTCCTCCGGTTGCTCCCGCGGCTTCCAGGAATCAAGAGGATTATTGGGATCGGCAGCAGCCGCTTACCTTTGTTCTTATCCATGGTTCATGGGCAGACTCCAGCTTCTGGAACGGAATAGCTAATGAATTGCGTAAAAAAGGCCACACCGTCTATACACCCGAGTATCCGGGACATGGCGCCGACCCTAACAAGAATGTATCACACGCCATGATCACAAAATCGATTGCCGACTACATGATTTCGAAAAATTTGAGTAACGTCATTTTACTTGGGCACAGTTTCGGAGGCACATTAGTTCAAAAGGTTGCCGAACTCGTACCGGACCGACTTAAAAGACTAGTATTCCTAAATGCCTTTGTTCTGAAGGACGGAGAGAGTCTTGGAGATGAGTTTCCGGCTCCGTTTCGCGAGACAATAGTTAGCCTAACTCAAAGCTCAAAGGACAATACCATCATGCTTCCATTTCCTCTGTACCGGGATGCATTTGTTAACTTGGCAAGCCTGGAGCTCGCTCAGCAAATGTACAGTGAAATCTCTCCTGAACCTGCAAAACCTCTTTTAGAAAAACTGGATCTCAAAAAATTTTATAGTCTAAATATTCCAAAGAGCTATATCTACCTCACAGTGGATAACGCATTGCCCCAAGGCGGGGGATATGGCTGGCATCCGCATATGTCCAGCCGTCTAGGCTTATTCCGACTTATTAAAGGACATGGCGATCATATGTCTACAGCAAAAACAGAGCCCAAGATGCTTGCTCAAAAAATTTACGAAGCGAGCAGAGATTGATTCTTTACCCTATTCCAATATTCCATTTAGAGCGAGGACAATAGTAAGCTCTTTTAAAAACCTGTCCCAATAAAGAGCCACCTTCAGCTCCCCGCTCCTTCGTATTGACTCAAACCTTTTCTAAATATCGCTAAGCCAAGAACTACACAGTAGATGGCAGCCAGCGGAGTTAGCAGTCCGATCCAGCCCCAGCTCTGCTTGTCGAACAAGTAGGCCGCAGGAAAAAAGCTCACAAACGCATACGGGATTATTAACGAGAAAAATAGCTGTACGCCGAATGAATAGATCGTTATTGGAAATTTGGCAAACTCGGCTAAGCTGCTGACCATCATCGGCAATGCGTTACTAGGGGCATGTGTCCAAAAAGCAAGTGAATTGGAGATTAGGTTAATTGCGGTACGCGTAACCATAGCTGAGACAAACAATACAAATCCCATGAGCGCCTTATCCCAAGTCCAATCGATATGAACATAACGAAGCGCATTTACCAGCATGATACCTCCGACCGCCATGTTTCCTAAACCGTTCATTCCGACAGCACCGCCAAGCACCTGAAGTACAGGCGATATGGGGCGGAGCAGCATTCGATCCAATTCCCCTGAGTTAACCAGAAATCCAATGCGCCATGTCCCTTCAAAAAAGAACTGGGAAACGCCTGTAGTAAAATTGATGATCGCATAAATAAAAATAACTTCCCAAAAATCCCAACCGTGGATTTGAGGTATTTTCTGATAGATGACCCATATAAAAATAAGTCCCATAGCTTGCGTTAGCCCCGCTGCAATAACCAGAAGCAAGAAATCCGCCTGATATTCCAATATGGCTTTCAATTGCTGGCTCATCAGCCGAATATATAAATACATAGCTCGACTTATCTTCCTCTTCATTGGCCACCTCTTTCCTGCTCTAATTTCTCTCCTTTATCCACCATGTATCGTCACTTTTTTGACCGCTATGCTCCACAGCAGTTTACCAAGCAACCATAGCACTATGCCCCATATCAGTTGGACGGCGACCATACGAACAGCTTCGAATGAAGATGCCTGTCCCAAATAGATCGAAGCTGGAATGTGAACGATACCTTGAAACGGAAGCAGCAGACAAAGCGATTTCAACCAATCCGGAAAAAACGCCAATGGAGCCAATGCTCCCGAGAGCAGGTTGGTGATTGCTGCTCGCGCAAGTGAGATGCCGTAGTAGCTATCCGTCCAAAAGCAGCATAAACCGGCGAGATAGACCACACCGAATTTTACAAGCAGCGCGGCAAGTAAGCTTATTGCAAATAATAACCAAGCCGTAAAGCCTGCAGGCATCTGTACTCCTGAGAAAAAGGCGAGCACCGAGACCGTCAGCAGAATGGTCACCGTTCCTTCGAATAAGCTCGTCCCCAATGTTTCGGCGAAGCGTGCTTTTTGAAAATCCAACGGCTTAAGCAAATCCAAGGAGACGCTGCCGTCGCGGATTTTTCCGGCAATGCGGCCTTCTGAAGTATAGGACAGGACTGAATTCGAAATAAAGGTTATCAATAAATACGCTTTCATAGCTTCCCAAGTAAAACCGCCTACTTCGGTTCTCTCCGCGTAAATCGCCTTCCATAGATACATCATGGATACAAGCAGAAGAAGACTTCCTACAATATTGATGATGAAGGAACTGCGATACGCAATGCTGTTTTGCATGGATATTTGAGCTAATGTCACATATTTTCTAATCATTCGCCACCATCGCTTTCGGTGGCTCCGTATCCGTCAATACAAGCTCGCCCTCGTAAACTCTGCGAATCACTTGCTCGATTTTCGGTTCATCTATGCGGAAGTCAATGACTTCACCCAATCGCATAACACGGCTTACTACCTCACTTGCCGATACCTCAAACCGGTCAAATCGAATCGCAATATGCTGCCCCTCCTTCTGTTCTACGAAAGCCCCTGGCCAATCGGTTAATATGTGTCTATTGCCGGATAGCGGCTCACTCAACTGGAAGTGAATCGTCCTCTCTCGAGCAAAGGCATCCTTGACAGCCTGCAGACTCCCATCATAGATGATCCTTCCCTGATCGATAATAACAAGTCTGCGGCAAATATCCTCAATGTCTTCCAAATCATGAGTCGTTAAAATAATCGTCGTTCCATGCTCACGGTTTATCTGCTTAATAAACTCACGAATCTTCACCTTTACTGCAATATCCAAGCCGATTGTCGGTTCATCCAAATAAACAATTTGAGGGTCGTGCAGCAGAGCAGCAGCTAAATCCGCTCTCATCCGTTGCCCTAAGGACAGCTTGCGGGTAGGTAGATGCAGAAATTCATCTAGCGACAGCAGCTCTGTAAAACGGCCCATATTGAACCGGTAAACCGCTTCCGGAATTTCGTAAATATCTTTGAGCAGCGCAAAGGATTCTATGATCGGGAGATCAAACCACAATTGTGTCCGTTGGCCGAATACAGCGCCGATTTTGCGTGCATTGTCCGTTCTTTGTTTATGCGGAACCACTCCATCAACCATTACACTACCGGATGTCGGAACCAAAATGCCTGAAAGCATCTTGATCGTAGTGGATTTGCCGGCTCCATTGGGCCCTACATATGCTACGGCTTCCCCGGCCTCAATACTCAGATTAATGCCGTTTACCGCCTGCTTCTCCCTGTATTGCTGAGTAAACATGTGTTTAACCGCACCTAACAACCCGGGAGCTTTAACCGCTTGCCGGAATGTTTTGTTTAAATTCTGCACTTCAATAAGACTCATCCGTTCACCTTCCCTTATTTCAATCACCCTGCACTTGGCCATTTTTCCATATTATAGAATAATACCTCATAGGTGATATGCGGGCAATCCTTTCTTATATAAAAAAAGGAAAAATAAGCAGAAGCAGAGCTATGCAGACTAACGCCAACGTTGTTCGCTTCGTTAATTTACGATTAACCGGACTTTTAAACCAGCCTGAGAATTGCAACCAATTGTGGTAAGCGATAAATATAAGCAGCACATTAGCGAGTCCAGGCATCCACCACAGGCTCCCACCCATTTGGATTCCCAGCGATTGATACAAGACTCTCTCCAGTTCACCTAATACCATTAGACCTAATGCAAAAATGATGATGAACCGTATAAACTCTAATAAAAAAGTCACCCATTTCATCAATGTGCGCTCGCTCCCAACTGTTCAGCTTTTTGCTTGGCGCGCTTTGAGCCTAAGTACACAACCGTACCCGTTCCTATCAGAATCATCCCTGTTACGACAAAAATCCAATGGATGTTAAGTCCAATTCCCAGCACGCCTCCTATCAACGGTCCCGCCATAGCACCAAATTGATTGGCGCTTGTGGTCAAGCCGAATGAGCGTCCACGGAATCCGGCATCCGTATTATTAATAACCATTGTATTGATAGAGGGCGTGACCCCAGCCATGAAAAATCCGAATATAAACTGCACTACCGTAAATAACCACAGCTGCTGCACAAAATATTGGGTAGAGCCTACACAGCCAGCGATAAGCAGACAAATACTGAGGATGATGGTATAGCTATACTTCTGACCTATTCTTCCCCAAAAGGGAGAAGCGACAATGCCGGCTATACCGATAATGGAAAATATTATGCCCGAGGTTAGCACCGCACCCTGAAGCTTACCTTGAAGAGCCGCTATGTGTAACGTAAGAAACGGCTGGATCATATTAATGGACAGCTGAAAAACAAACAGTAGGAGCAGCATAAGCAAAAGTGTCCGGTTTCGTCCCGCTTCCTTCCACGTCTGCAGCACTCCAACTCTCGCATTAGTCGCTGTAGAAGCGGTCTTCCCTTCATCCACCCAGAAAATGACAGCCATAGATGCCATAAAGATGATACAGGCGGCTACGACAAAGGACATCCTAAATCCGAACCACTCCGCCAGAACACCGCCGAATAGCGGACCTAAGATGCCGCCGGACATCGTCCCAGCCTGCATCATGCCCAGGCTCCAGCCCATATGCTGTTCCGGGGTTTTCGAAGCTACGATAGCCATCGAGGCTGGGACGAAGCCGCCGACAAAGCCGTGAAGAAGCCTTGCGCCAACAAGCTGCCAAGGGCTCTGTACAATCGAGAACAAAGCGTAGATGACCGCAATGCTCAACCCTGCGCGAATAACCATCTTCCGCTTCCCATAACGGTCAGCTAGTGAGCCCCAGAACGGCGCCATAATAGCGCCAATTAAAAAAGCCGAGGAATACACGATCCCCGCCCACAGATTGACGCTTCCTTGGTCCACACCGAGATCCAACAGAAACAAAGGAAGAAAGGGCACCGACATCGTATAGCTCGAACTGCAAAGAAGCACACCTACAAATAATATCCACATCGTACGTTTCCATGGTTCCATGCTGACCACTCCGATACGTTTATTAATTTATTGTTAATGGTACCCCTTTCATCGGCAAAATAAAAGATCGTTTCTTAAGTGAAAGTTACTTACCTATATGTTAGTTAGATACATATTCACTAAGGAATTCCCCTCTCTTATGTTACTTAATGAATGAAGAATGTCGATATTTCCCGGGAAACTATTTGGAATTCTGGTTGAAAAAAGAGCCTCATGCTGTACGCATGAAGCTCTACCATTTATATATTTAGGTTAGCTTTTTATTAATTCAAGCTTGCCGGATAAAACCTCGTCTATCCGCACAGCTCTTTTCTCCTTAACTGAACGCCAGACCGCTTCGCCGGTTCCGATAGAATCCGCACCGTCCTCACTGCCGGACAGGATCGTGTAAGGTCTCTTCGGATCAGGTCCAAGGAATAGATCCTCCAGCAATACCGGATCGCCGCCGCCGTGTCCGCCTTCACGATGGACAACATGAATCGTTTCCTTCGAGCCGAACATCGGGAAGTAATCGATGGTTTGCACAGGAGTAGGGAAAGGTACTCTTGCTGGCATATGGAATTCCGTCGTTTCCAATCTGCCTTTGGTTCCGTTAATAGCTAGACGATAGCCCTCATAAGGAACTGAGAAGTTAACGGAATAGCTAAGCAATGCTCCTTGATCATACCGAACTGTAGCTGTGTACGTATCCTCGATATTGATCTCAGAGTCGTAAATACAGGCATCCGGTCGGTAGTTGCTATAGGCCTCTGTCGGTCTCATATTGCCCAATGCTCCCAAGTGGTCATCCTTGATGTTCATATCTCTGCTGCGGGTAGACCAGCGTGTATAGTAATTGCAATCCTGCTTCACTTCACAGGTGCTGCAATAGCGGCCGTCCTCTTTCTTAGGGTTTAATTCACCCTCGGGACCGTAATAGTTCAGTGCGCCAAAAGCAAATGCTTCAACAGGCTTTTGCCCGATCCACCAGTTTACCAAATCAAAGTGGTGAGAGCTTTTATGAATGGACAGACCGCCGGAAACTTCACGAACGCGGTTCCAACGCTTAAAGTAGCTTGCTCCATGATAAGTATCAATATACCAGTTCAAATCAACGGATGTAATGCGGCCCAGCTTGCCTTCCAGAACCATTTCCTTGATCTTGGTATGAATCGGCGCATAGCGATAATTGAAAGTAACGGTTACTTTACCTTTGCTTTTAGCTTCGGCATCCATAATTCTGCGGCAATCGGCTCCGGTCGTAGCCATTGGCTTTTCTGTAAGTACATCCAGATCATGCTCCAACGCACTGATAATGTAGCCAGCATGAGTATCATCACGGCCTGTTACGATAATGACATCTGGTTTCGTTTCCGCAACCATGCGGTCAAAATCATTAGCTCCGTATTGTTGAACATCGGCGAGCTGCGGAAACTTCTCCTTACAGATATCATGGCGCTTTGGATCAATATCGAGCAACCCTACTACTTCAGTGTGATTGTTAAAAGTTTTCAGCATAGGTCCGATAAACATCCCCATTGCTCTGTTACTTACTCCGCATACAGCATATCTTTTCTTCATGTTAGATTCCACCTCTGCATTTGTTTGATTATTTATTTTTCGTTTTTTCGTAATCGGCCTTATACTCTTGCATCACTTTGGAACCGCCAGCCTGCATCCATTTGTCGATTTCAGCCTTCCAGCCGGCTTCATCAATTTTACCCATAATGTATTTCGTTTGAGCGTCCCAAATGATCTGCTCCAGGTTTTTGCCTTGCTCGGAATAAGTCTGTGACAGTAAATTTAGCGCTGGATTAGGAACCAAATACCGGAAATTATCCACAGCAATTTTTTGACTTTTCTCACCCAGCGGCGTATCCTTCAACTCAGCTACATTATAGCCCTCGATTTGCGGCAAATTATCACGATAGGGCTTCACTTCTCTTTGGAAGGCTGTAAAATTGATATACTCCGTTTTATCCCCGGTTTTCACAAAGTGCTTGTTCTCAACCCCTCTAAGAAGAAGCGTAGCCATAGGAGGGTCCATCATTTGATCCAGGAAGGTAAGCACCTTCCTTAATTCCTCCTCGGTTTTAACGGAGGATTTGGGAATAACATAGAATCCGTTATTTCCCGTTTCACCGGCGACACGGATACCTTGTGCCCCTCGCATCGGCTCTACTTCAACGATGGACCTCGGATCCGTCTTGGATAAGCGATCCTGCTGGCTCTTAGCATTTTGTGCAACAGCTACGCGAATGCCTACCCGACCGGAGTCGTACAGCTTCTCAGCTTCCGATTGGTCGAACACAGCAAAATCCTGATTGATCAGCTTCTCATTATACAGCCTTCTGAACAGCTTCAGCATTTCACCATATTCTTTGGACATGAATTCGGGTACGAAGCTCCCATTTTCAATTGACCATTTATTGGGCGCTCCCAGACTAACAGCCAACCGTGTGGCTAGAGAGGCTTGTCCTTCATTGTACTTTTTGTACAAGACCATGCCGAACGTATCGTTTTTGCCATTTCTATCAGGGTCATTCAGTGTCAACGCTTTGAGTACTTCATACCATTCATCTATAGTTTTGGGCTGCTGCAATCCCAAGTTGTCCATCCAGTCCTTCCGGTAAATGAATGCAGCGCGGCCCATCTCTCGAAAATTGGGTATGCCGTATATTTTTCCATTAACGGATACGTTGTCATAATATTGGGCGTTTTGGGCGCTGAGATTTTTGTAATCCTTCAAAAAAGGTCCCAGCTCCCAAAACAAACCCGTCTGAATGGCCCCGACAATAGCCGGAGTATTCTCTGCTCTTAATAGCTTAGGCATCTCATTGGAGGCAATGATTACATTGATTTTATCGGTGTAAGCTGCGTTCGGAATCCATTGAAAATCAAGTTTGGTATGCGTGTAGTTCTCGATGAGCTGCTCGATCTCATTTCCTTTATCTGGAATATCACCAACTTGAGGTAAAGCAATGGAGAGCCTCATTGGAGAGCTGCTGTCCTTTACTGAAACCTTGGTTTGTTGAGCTAAAGACCCGCCGCCGCAAGCGGCAAGGGATGCCACTGCAACGAAAGCTGCGCACCCCATCGCCATCCTTGACTTCAAATTCATTCCTGAGTCCCCCCAGCTTAAAGAGATCAGCCTTTAACCGAGCCTAGCATAACTCCTTTGGCAAAATGCTTCTGCAAGAACGGATACACCAGCATAATTGGAATTGTTGCAAACACGATAACCGCCATACGAATGGTTAACGGTTGAATCTCCGCTTCCTCGAAGCCTGTGTCACCGATTCGACTTTGCGCCAGAATTACGATCTCACGAAGCAATACCTGCACCGGCCATTTGTTGTTGTCGTTAATGTACATAATGGCGTTAAAAAATTGATTCCAGTGAGTTACCGCATAGAACAGACCGAATGTAGCCATAGCCGGGAGTGACAAAGGAAGAACGATACGGAACAACACACCTACGTCGCTGCAGCCATCGATTCGAGCCGAATCCTCCAGCCCATCAGGGATTTGTTGGAAAAAGTTTTTCAAAACAATCAGGTTAAACGCACTGATAGCATTAGGAATCATCAGCGACCACAACGTATTCGTTAGTCCCATTGCTTTTACAACGAAATAAGTTGGAATCAGTCCGCCGCTAAACAACATTGTGAATAAAACAGCCATCATGATCGTTTGACGCCCACGCAATGTTTTGCGAGCTAATGGATAAGCCATAAGTGAGGTTAACAACAAATTAATCGCTGTTCCCACCACTGTGATGTAAATCGAAACGCCTAAGCTTTTAATAAGTGTGTTCGTTGAGAAAATATATTTATATGCGGACAAGGAGAACTCTTTGGGGAATAAAATGAATCCACCCTTGGCTACCTCATGCGGGCTTGTGAAAGAAACTGCAAGAATATAAATAAATGGAAGTATAGTGATAAGACTTACAAGTGTAAGCACTGTATAGTTAACGCCGTCGAAAATTTTATTGCCTAATGTGTTATCGTGATTCATGCGTTTTATCCTCCTTAGAGTTTCGCTTTTGCGAAACTGGCATTGTAAGTGTTACTTGGTTACTTCGTGATCAAAAGGGGACTTTTTCAATATCCAGGCTTAGTAGACGCCTTCTTCACCGAATTTTTTGGCAAGCCAGTTAGCGCCCATAACAAGAGCTAATCCAACGACTGACTTAAACAAACCAACCGCGGCGCTGTAGCTGAACTGCGACTGCGTCAAACCTTTTACATACACGTAAGTATCGAACACTTCCCCAACCTCACGGTTAGTCGGAGTCAGCATCAGGAAGATATGCTCGAACCCTGAATCCAAGAAAGAACCCAAACGAAGTATTAGCAAAATAACAATAGTGCTTCGGATAGCAGGAAGTGTAATATGCCACATCTGTCTCCAACGGTTAGCTCCGTCCATCCGTGCAGCTTCATACAATTGCAGATCAACACCGGATAAAGCAGCCAGGAAAATAATCGTGCCCCAACCTACCTCTTTCCAAATCGATTGAGTAACTATCATAGTTCTGAACCATTCTGGCTCCAATAGAAATGCGATTTTTTCACCAGTAATAACGAAGAGCAATTCATTAAGAATACCGCCCTCAGTAGTAAGCAACATATAGAAAACACCTACTACAACAACCCAGGACACGAAATGGGGAACATAAACCAATGTTTGTACAAAACGCTTGAATCTCTCTCTTCTAACCTCATTCATCATCAAGGACAATACAATGGGAAGTGGGAAAAAGAAAGCTAGGTTGTAAACCGCAAGCAATGCTGTATTTCGGAACAACTCAAAAAACTGCGGCTCGCTGAAAAAGCGGGTAAAGTGTTTTAAGCCTACAAAAGGACTGTCCATCATACCTAAATGTGGTTTGTAATCCTGGAAAGCAATGATCAAACCGTACATAGGGACGTATCTAAATATGATAAAAAACAGCACCCCCGGCAGTAACATAAAGTACATCCATCTGTCTCTGATCAAATCTTTCATTAAAGGGCTGCGTTGTTTAACCTTTACTTTTGCATTTGTATTGTTCACTAGTAAACTCATAAACTGTCCTCCCAACATGCTTTGTTGTCTGATTTAACTTTATTATCACACCTTAACTCAGAACAGGCTATCGCCTTAATTAAACTTGTTGTAATACAGTATTTTCACTTAGGTTTCATCGCGTTTTAAAGCCATATTAAGGGGTTTAAGCGCGCCAATAGTCGAATTTCAACCTTGAATCGACTTTATTTAACCTCATTCTTCCTTGAAAAATCAGCATATGCAGATATAAATCCAAAAAATGAGCGCAGAGGAACCACCCCGTCCCGTCTCTGAAAAAAGTGCGGTATCATCGGCCTTGGCTTCTTATTATCGGTTTTGCTTATTACAGGCGCGCCTCTGGATGCATCAATAGGGGTTTCATTCGGGGCAAAGCCCGGTAACTGAAGCTTTGGATGACAATCTACATTGTCTTTTGAAGTGTTGTACTTACCGCAGCCGCATCGTTAGGATCATAAATTTAGCTTGATCAGGTATAAATAGCTATGCTTCAATATCAGTTGGCAATAGTGAACATGAGAGCCATGCTAGGTCCCCTAAATTAGCGGGAAATCCTCAAGTTAATAAAAGCATATGCAAATGAATCGCCTAAATAACAGGAAAGCGTCCTGTTATTACCAACATTTTTGGTGTTTTTCCTCCAATAGCGCTTTATTAGATGGAGCTATTCCAGTTAAATCTATATAAACGATGAAGTGGAAAAATTAGCTCCAGAAATTCCAGTTAACCCATCTCTACTGCCCCGACCATGAAAAAAAAGATCCGGGCAGCTATCGCCCGGATCTTCACTCTATCCTATCATTGGTCTCTATTGTATTGCTCCCTGTACTGCCCTGGCGTCACTCCGACAATTTTCCTAAAGGTTCGGATAAATGCCGTCGTATTTGTATAGCTCAGCTTCTCGGCAATTTCGGAGATTTTCCAGCTTGTATTCTCAAGCCATGTCTTCGCCATATTCATCCGATATTCCGCCAAATATTCACTGAAGTTGATCCCCATCTCCTTCTTGAACACCCGGCTTAAGTACACCGGATGGAAGTTAAGGATCGAAGCACAGGCCTCGAGCGATATTTCCTGGTCGTATCTTTCATGAACAAGCCTCACCATCTGAGTTGCAATATTTAAATATTGCGATTCGGCCTGTTGGTTCAAGAAAGCGAGAATCGGTTCGAAGAGGATGTTCTTAAACCATTTGATAATATCCTCCAGCGTGTTCAGCTTCAGGAAGTGCTCGATCGAAGCTTTATCTCCAAGCACTTTTTTAACGGCTCCACCTTGCTCCTGAACAAGCTGAAATGCTTTTGAAATGAGCTGCATCATCAGTACCGGATATTCATTAAAGTGGATGTCCTTACTTACAATAGCCGTAATATATTTATCAAAAACCTCGTCAACACGCTGCACATCGCCCAGCTTCAAGGCATTAACCAACTGATCCTCGAGCAGCTTCAGCTGAGTGTACACGGTAACTTCCATAGGCTGCTTGCCCGCATCAATATCCTCGTAATGGACAATAATAGTATGACCCAAGCTCATTCTGCATTTAAGCGCCTCCAGGCACTCTCCGTAACCATTCACGGCTTCCGTTACTTTATAGAATGGCCGACTAATCCCTATGCTAACCGGAAGCTGCAAAAATTCGTCAACCTTATTCTTAATAAGTTCCGCTGTTTGATAGAAATAGGTTTTTAATTCATCTTCATTTTCCAAGTCGCTGGTCATTAATGTTACTTGTGATAGCTCCAGCAAAACAGGACTAAACCGTTTATTCTGCGGAACGAGCTCACCTACGATATTATTGATGGCAAACAGCAGGAGCTCCCTGTCATGCTCCTCATAGCGGGTTTCATCCAACGAATCGATCTGTAGGGTCAGAACTCCAAGTCTTTTCCATTCAGTTGGAAAACCGTACATTTGTGAACGGTAAGCGAAATCATTATCAGACAGCTGCCCGGTAAAAAGCTTGAGCACAAAAAATTCCTTCAGCTGTGAAAACTGGCCGCTAACCTGCTGCTGCAGCTGCTTCTCTGTACTAAACATAGTTCGGAAACGCTCTTCTAATGAAACAAATTCATCTCTGGGGTCTTGTCCTTCCGTATGAATTCCTTTCGTAAACTCGGATAATCGTTTTATAGGAGAATACATTTTTCTGCTGCCATAGAAAGCGAACAGAGCAATTAAAGCGAACAAAATCGTACAAACGATAAATGTAATCCAAGCTATTTTCTTGGATTGCTGCGTAATGTCTTCAATGGATACGGAAGAAACATAGATCCAACCATTATACGGAGAGGAACGGTAAGAGACTCCGAGCTCCGTACCATTAACCTTCGTATTAAAAAATCCGAATTCATCTTGGGTTGCATGAACCTTTTGAAGAACAAGTTCGTGGATGGCCCGATTATTTTCAGACTCATTTTGATCCGAAAGGAAATTATTTCCATCTCGATCAAGAACAAACACGTCTCCAAGCTTCTTATTGTTAGAAAGCAGGCTGCTTACTTGATTATTTAATATCTCAACGACCAGCAGCGCCTTAGGCTGGCTTAAAGTAGGAACGACAGGAATTTTGTAAACCATACGGATAGCTGGAAGTGTGAATGATTCCTCCGCAGCAGCAGCAGAATCAACCGCTTTATCATTTTTCCGTGCACCGGTGTCCCAGAATAAGCTGGTGTTAGGCTTCTTAGCATAAGCCGCAAACGTATCACGCTCAGCAAATGCGCTATATTTTCCAAAAGTAGAAAAGCTGATCATCCAGTCCTTCTGTATATTAACCAAATAAGCTTCACGAACACTTGTAAAGGTTTGCAAATTGTACAAGCCCGTTGATAAGCTCCGTACCTCTGTAAAATCATCCGAAGTCAAATTTGCATTCAGAGAATTAATGACCTGCGGTGAATTGATATATTGCAGCGAAGTCAACTCCAGCGTCTTCAATACTTGCTCCACACGCATTTGCGTCTGCAGCAATACCTGCATATTCCCTTCCTTCACTTTCTCTTCTATATCATTAGAGGATATAAAATATGAAATAATTCCTATGGAAATGACAGGGATCGTCGCAAGAATAAAGGTAAAGCTAAAGAGGCGCATTAAAAATTTAGGCATCGGGCGACTTTCCCTTCTTGTAGGCGTTGACTAAATTCTTTACAATTTCAAGCAAGACAAAAACAAACCATTCGGATCTACCGACAGTTCGGGTTCATTATACAGCAAGGTGTGCGGTTACTGCAAACAATCAACTTAATGCTACAGCCGCAAAGCAAACAATTACATAGATGGGTTGGCTATAAAAAAAAGCAAAAAAAGCGGTTCAGCCCAGCTCGGGTCTGAAACCGCCTTTTATTCAAAGAAGCTAATTTACGCTTGAGACGACATAGGATAGAACCGCACGCATGTTGGCTGCGATATTGAAATATGTTGGCCGGTTGAGGTCAGCTTACCGCTCGCCAGGTCGACCTTAAATAGCTGTACCGAATCGGAATCCTTATTGGCTGCGAACAAATAACGGCCGCTTGGAGTCAGGCTGAAATGACGCGGATGACTGCCCAGCGTAGAGGTATGATCTACCAGCGTCAGCATACCCGTTTGCGGATCGATTGAAAATACTACAATGCTATCATGTCCCCGATTGGAGCCGTATAAAAAGGAGCCGCATGGCGATACTTGCACTTCAGCGCAGCTGTTATCGGAGCCATCATATTGCTCCGGAAGCGTATTGACGATTTGCACCGGCTCCAGCTTGCCTGCTTGACGATCATAGGATAGCACCGTCAAGGTTGAGCTGAGCTCCTGAATGACGTAGGCATAGTCCAATGTCGGATGAAACGTCATATGCCGCGGCCCTGATCCAGGTGTCAGGTGAACCTCATCATGCGGGATCAGCTTACCTTCTGCTCGATCCAATCGGTATACCATGATTTTATCTAAGCCAAGATCGGGAACAACTACGAATTGATCGGACGGATCAGTGTAAATCGAGTGCGGATGTGCGCTTTCCTGGCGCTTAGGCATAATGCTGCTGCCTTCATGCTTCACCTGATCACATAATTCGCCAATTTGGCCGTCTTTACTAAGCGGCAGCAGAGAAAGTGTGCCACCTGAATAGCTGACCAGCATGAGGAATTGCTCGGCGTGATCTGTATTGATATGAGTTGAGCTCTTGTCTGCAGTGAACTGCTGCCCCAATAAGTTAAGCTTGCCTGTACCCGCTTCAATCCGGTAAGCGACCGCTGCCGACTTAACCGTCTCCCCTTCAGCTTGAGAGAATGCATAAAGAGTCTCATGCTTGGGGCTTAGTTTCATGAACGATGGGTCCTTCAAGCCCGACACGAACTCTATGAAGGACAGCTCCTCTTTTTCTTCGTCAAAATGATAAATATAAATACCCGGCGACTCTTTACCCGCATAGGAACTGAAATAAGCTATGTACTTTGCTGCTTCCATACTTTCATCTCCATTCTTCTTTAAATCATCCCTCCTATTGTATCCTAAATTATTGCTAAAAAGGAATCTCTGTATTCGAAGCCATTTATTTCGAGGAATCTGCGATCTCAATGGATAATGGACCGAAGATCATTAGATCAATGGATTGAAGATCATTAGATCAATGGACTGAAGATCATTAGATCAATGGACCGAAGATCATTAGAATCAATGGATTGAAGATCATTAGATCAATGGACTGAAGACCATTAGATCAATGGACTGAAGATCAAAGATCAATGGTTCTTGACAAGATCTTGACTGCAATCGACATAGAACGGGTAAACGAGCGTTGGATCATGATCCGGTACCTTTTGAGCTTGTGTTTGTGATTGTGTTGTTGATTGGGCTTGTAACCGGGTTTGAGATTCTTCTACTAATATAGTGATTTTTTCATTTTTCAAAGATGGATTGGTTTCAATATCCAAAGAGTGAACCTTTTCATATCCCCTTCTTACAACGTCCATAAACAGAACCAACATAAAGCCAATAACTAATACGACTATTGCATAAATCACAAGCTTTTCATGAAGTGTCATTAATTAGTCCTCCTTAGTGTTTCGTTTTAGTGAACCTTACTTTATTGGGTTGGAATCATTTAGCTGGCGGTGGACAGGCGGCAGGGTTTCTATGAATCTACTCCTTTTTAATAGATTACCTATTAACTAGTAAAAATGTACTCGAAAGCTGCTGTCATTATGTGACTTTTATTGTTAATAAATCACATGACAGTATTCGACAAGGTTCCACATATGGGTTTACAACCAATTTAAATAGCTACTCATTGAGTTACTATCAGCGCTATTTATTCATATCTATTTAGTAACTTCATCCCCTGCCGCGGATTTAATTAGCTGGAAAATGCGCACTAGCGTTGCATCGAAGCTAACACACAAATATTAATTGTATAATTTACTATTTATGTAATTATATATTATATTTTCATGGACAAAACATAAAAAAATCTCCAG